>CAZPUW010000091.1:0-8965 GCA_964589795.1 uncultured bacterium | reverse complement strand
CGCATTAGGTCAATCGAGATACCCTGAATCTTGATGTCCATCTGGAATGCGGTGATACCTTCGCGGGTACCGGCAACTTTGAAATCCATATCACCAAGAGCGTCTTCATCGCCGAGGATATCGGTAAGGATTGCGGCTTGGTCGCCTTCTTTAATCAATCCCATCGCGATACCGGCGACGGCACGCTTCATCGGGACACCGGCATCCATCAATGAAAGCGATGCGGCACAAACGGTTGCCATCGAAGAGGAACCATTCGATTCCATTACTTCACTGACGACGCGAATGGTGTAGGGGAATTGATCCCATGCCGGAAGAACGGCTTCAATTGCGCGTTCGGCAAGATTACCGTGACCGATTTCACGGCGGGAAGTCGAAAGCGCTTTCTTCACTTCACCGGTCGAGAACGGCGGGAAGTTGTAATGAAGCATGAACTGCTTGGTGAAGTTACCTTCAAGTGCGTCGATGCGTTGTTCGTCGTATTTGGAACCGAGCGTACATACACCCAATGCCTGCGTTTGACCGCGGGTGAAGAGGGCGGAACCGTGCGGACGGGGAAGAACGCGCATTTCAATGGTTATGGGACGAATGGTCGTAGTATCGCGTCCATCCAAGCGACGGTTCTGGGTAAGAACCATCTTACGCATTTCCGCTTTGAGTTTCTTGTCGAGCACTTCGGAAACGTACTTTGCTTTGTCGGCGTGTTCTTCGCCGAGTGCTGCGAGTGCCTTTTCGGCGGCGGCTTTGCGGATGTTATTGCGTTCCTGTTTGTCGGCAATGTGAGCGGCGGCGAGAACTTCATCACCAGCGGCGGCGACGATTTTCTCGGATAACTCGGGATCATCGAACGATAAGACAAATTCACGCGTCGGTTTCTTCAACTCGGCAATAATTTCGTCCTGTAGTTTACAAATCTCGATAATTGCAGCGTGACCGAACGAAATTGCACCGAGTAAGGTTTCTTCATCGGCTTCATGGGCTTCACCTTCGACCATCGCAATTGAATCTTTGGTTCCGGCAACGACGAGTTCCATTTCGGATTTTTCGATTTGCGCGAACGTCGGATTTAAAATGTACTCCCCATCAATACGGCCTACCTTAACGCTTGCGACCGATTCGGAAAAGGGGATATCGCTGATATTTAACGCGAGCGAAGCACCGATTGCACCGAGGCAATCGCCGTCGTTTTCACCGTCATGCGACAATACAAGCGCATGCACTTGGGTTTCGTATAAATAACCTTTGGGGAACATGGGCCGTATCGGTCGGTCAATCAGACGCGCCGACAATATTTCTTTTTCCGACGGTCTCGCTTCCCGTTTGAAAAAACCACCGGGTACTTTACCGGCGGCATATAACTTCTCCTTGTATTCCACGCTTAAGGGGAAAAAGTCGGCGTTATCATTTCTTGTTTTACTACTTACCACTGCGACCAGTACGACCGTATCCCCATACTGCACGAGTGCGGATCCGTCTGCTTGTTTTGCTATTCTTCCGGTCTCCAGCGACAACGTGCGACCACCCAACTGGATGGATTTCTTTACCATTCGTTTCCTCTCTCTCCGGTTTCCCGGAAGCTCGCATCAGCCGGAAGCGTTTTCTGCGCCTTGTTTGCCGGAGATGCTGTTATTCGTCATCGTATACTCGAACGCATTTCGCCGCGTGATACGATGAGTTGTGCCGGTACAACTGTCATACCGGCACTCTTCTTATTATTAGCGGCGAATATTCAGTTGTGTGAGCAACACACGGTATTGTTCGATGTCTTTCGTCTTCAAATAATCGAGCAAACGGCGACGCTTACTTACCATAAGCAACAAACCACGGCGACTGTGATGGTCTTTTACGTGTTCTTTGAAATGGTCGGTAAGGGCGTTAATGCGTTGGGTGAGTAACGCGATTTGCACCGCCGGGGAACCCGTGTCTCCGGCTTTCTTGCCATATGTTTCGATTAATTGATTGCGACTTTCCTTAGTTACCATCGCTTCCTCTCATTCCTTCTTCTTGCTTACTTACTTACTTTTTGAAAATAAACTCTTGCTTGCGCGAGATCGTCATTCATTTTCCCGATTAATTCTTCCGCCGAAGTAAACGTCAACTGCGGGCGGCAAAACTTCAACAGATTCAGATGAATTTTACGTCCATACAAATCACCGTTAAAATCGAGTATGAATGCTTCTATCGCACGCGGTAGCGCCCCAAATGTCGGCCTTGTACCGATAGATAGCAGTGTCGGTCGCACCACACCAGTTTCATCGACGGTTTGCGCGAAATAGACACCATCACACGGTATCAATTTTTCGGTCGACTCGATTTGAATGTTTGCGGTTGGAAAGCCAAGTTGCCTCCCCCGCTGGTCGCCCGCCACGACAATACCACTCAGATGATACGGACTACCCAATAGATTGTTCGCCTGTTCCAATTCTCCTTCGTAGAGGAGTGACCGTATCCATGACGAAGAAACCGTACGTCCTTCGATAAGATTTGGTTCAATCCAGCCGATGGAAATGTCAAGCGCTTTCGCGATTGCCGGCAGTGTGTCACGATTACCGGAACGCTTATAACCAAACGTATGGTTCGGCCCGAGGATAAACTCACGGATTCCGAACCGGCTCATCAATTCGACTAAAAATTGTTCGGCGGTCAACAACGATAATTCGCGGGTAAACCGGCAGACAATAGCAACATCAATACCTATCGTTTCAAATTCGGCAAGCCGCTCCGGCAGAGACGAGAGCAATTTTACCGGATTGTCAACCATCCCCAAAACCGCTTGCGGATGCGGATCGAAAGTGATTACAACCGCTTTCGCTTTTTGCCTACGAGCCGACTTAACGACTTCGGACAGGAGTAAACGATGACCGGTATGCACACCATCGAAAACACCTATCGTGGCTACGGTTCGACCAAGCTGTTCTTCCGTTTGACCGGGAAATCCAATTATTCTCATACTACGCTTGTCGCTACTTCCCAACGCCGAACCGCAAATGTACCATAATTTCCCTCACGCAAACAATTGAGTGCATTTTGCGGTGAGGCGGCAATGCTTAAATCGTATTCACCGATACGTTCGCGGCACAACTCCTGTAACATCCCGACTGTACCGACGGCTACCGCGATATCGCGGGCGAACGCACGAATGTAAGTACCCTTAGAACAAGCGATACGCAGTGTCAAGTCCGGTGGTTGCCAATCGAGCAATGAAATTTCCGAAAACGTGACGGGGCGTGCCGCTAAATCAAAAAACGTACCCTTGCGAGCCGCTTTATACGATTTTCTTCCACCGACTTTTATCGCCGAAAACACCGGCGGCATCTGCATTTGATCGCCCAGAAAAGTTTTTAGTGCGATTTCGATTTGCGCAATGTCCGGTATTTCGCCGGTAGCTGTTGTCTCTCCCGTTCTATCGAGCGTATCGGTTGTGGTACCAAACCTGATAACCGCACGATACACTTTATCGAGACCGCTCCATTCCGTTATCGACTTGGTTGCGATTCTGCCGACAGCTACCAACAACAAACCAGTTGCGAAGGGGTCAAGTGTTCCGGCATGACCGACACGGGCACCGTGCAAACCTTTACGGACGAACGCAACCACATCGTGACTACTCCATCCCGCGGGCTTGTCGATTGCAAGTAACAATCCGTCACTGATTGGATTCATCGGCCCGTTCGGAATTGATTTTGTCAATGAGCTCTTCGATTCGTGCCGCTTGTACCACTGTCGTATCGTATTCAAACACTAATTCAGGTACAGTGCGGATTGTCAGTGCCTGCGCCATATCGTGACGGAACCTGCCGGCATGACGGGCAAAATAAGTTTTATCGTAATAGGTGTCACTCGGACTACCAAATACGCTGTAAAAGACTTTCGCAGTTTTCAAATCACGGGTAACAGTAACGGCGGAAATCGAAACGATGCCCCGGAGATGCGAGCGATGTTCGCGTTCAAGCGAGGTGGCGACGATTCGGTTAATCTCACCTGCGATGCGTGCCTGCCTGACCGATGCGCCTTTTTCGGGCATTTCCTATCCACTTCCAACGGGCGATAAATAACTATCGCCACTGTTTTTCAGCATCGACAATTACAACATCATCACGTTGCTGAATAATTCTCAACATCTCATTCCATGCATTTTCGATAAAAGCGGCTTCATTGGAAACGATGGCTACTGTTATCGTCGCAGACTGCCAAGTATCATTTCCGCCGACTTCCGCAACCGACGCTCCGGTCGAGTTTCGGATTTTTTCTTTAATCGAATTAATCGCGGAACGCTTTTCTTTCAAAGAATGCGAAAACGGCAAATGCAGTACAAACTTCGCCCAACCGAGATAACCGGTTTCATTCATCTTACATGGTTGTGCAGAATTGCTGCACCGTTACATAATCAACTGCTCGGACAACTGACGAGCTTCGGCGACGGTTTCGTACGCTTCGATGATATCGCCGACTTTAAGGTCGTTATATCCCTCAAGCACGATACCGCATTCAAAACCTTCCTTCACTTCACGCACGGAGTCTTTGAAGCGTTGGAGACTGTTCAATGAACCTGTCCAAACTTCTTTACCGTCACGCAGTAAACGGACTTTCGAATTTCGGGTAATCAAACCATTCAGCACGAAGCAACCCGCAACCGTACCGATGCGGGAAATCTTGAATGTATCGCGCACTTCGACAGTAGCTTTGACGACTTCCTTGTAATCGGGTCGTAACATACCTTGCAAAGCGGCACGGATATCATCCACAACATTGTAAATGACTTTGTAGAGCCGGATATCGACATTTTCCCGCACGGCAATTTCGCGCACGCTGGGATTGGGATGAACGTGGAATCCGATAATAATCGCGCGTGACGCCGCCGCAAGCAATACGTCGGACTCGGTAATCGCACCGACACCTTTGTGAATCACATTAACTTTTAGTTCGGTACCGGACAATTTCATCAACGAGTCAGCAAGTACTTCAACCGAACCGTCGGCATCGCCCTTGATAACACAATTCAATTCACCGAAGCCACCACCGACTGCTTGTTGCTTGCTGAACTGCTCCAACGTCATCAAGCGTACTTGCTTGAAGGTCTGTTCGCGTTGTTGCTGGGTACGACGAGCGGCGATGTCTTTCGCTTCGCGTTCGGTAGGGTACACCACAAAACGGTCACCCGCCTGCGGAATACCAGTAAAGCCAACGACCTGAACAGGAGTGCCAGGGAATGCTTCATCGCGTTTCTCACCAACTTCGTTTAACAACATTCGGACACGACCAAATTGCTGTCCGGCAACGAATGCATCGCCGGTGCGAAGAGTTCCGCGTTGTACTAAAATTGTCGCGATTGTTCCGCGGCCTTTGTCAAGGCGTGATTCCAGTACGGCACCACGGGCATCACCTTCATACACGGCTTTGATTTCTGCGATTTCAGCGGCGATGAGAATTTCATCGAGTAGTTTCTCAATGTTGAGACCCTTTTTCGCGGAAATCTCAGCACTTTGATACTTACCACCCCATTCTTCAATCAGGATGCCACGGTCGGCAAGTTGCCGTTTAACGGTATCGGGCGCGGCATTGGGTTTGTCAATTTTATTGATGGCAATAACAATCGGTACATTCGCGGCGCGGGCGTGGTCGATTGCTTCCAAGGTTTGGGGCATGACCTGATCGTCAGCAGCGACAACCAATACGACGATGTCAGTGATTTGCGCACCACGGGCACGCATGGCGGTAAACGCTTCGTGACCGGGTGTATCCAAAAACGTGATTCGCTGATCGCGGATATTGACTTCGTAGGCACCGATGTGCTGGGTGATACCACCATGTTCTCCGGCGGCGACGTTCGTTTTACGGAGATAATCCAATAATGTGGTTTTGCCATGATCGACGTGACCCATGACGGTAACGACCGGTTGACGGGGTCTAAGTTCGCCTTCCGTCTCCTCGACTTCATCTTCCTCGACATCCTCATCAGTGATAAATTCGACTTCGGTTCCATATTCGGAAGCGAGTAGAACGATGGTATCCTTGTCCATACGCTGGTTGAGCGTGACAAGCATTCCCATACCGATGCACTTTTTAATTAAGTCACTGGGTTCGATTTCGAGTAAATTCGCAAGTTCGGCGGTGGTAACAAATTCAGTTAAGCGAAGAACATTCGTCTCGATTTCGATACCATCATCGCGGATAATACGCTTGTGCCGTTTCTTGCTTCGACGGCCTTCGGACATAGCGGCAAGAGTTTGGCGCAATTGCGATTCAACAGCTTGGACGTCCACTTTTTTCGGCTTGGGACGACGTCCTTTTGCCATTTCCGGCAATGCGGCGGGAACGACACGTTCTTTTAATGCTTTCGATTTTACGCGAACAAGCTCATCGGCCTCGGCTTTGGTAAGTTTGCTAAGGCGTTTCCATTTCTTCTCGCCATCGACACCTTTTTCAACGGTGGTCTCAGTTGCCGCTTTAGCAGGTTCCGCTTGCTTCGGCGCGGGCTTTTGCGGCGTATGAGATGCCGGCGGTGCGGAGGGTTGTTGACGTTTCTTTCCTTCGCGTTCTTTCTCTTTTCCGACTTTTCCTTTGACGAGACTCGACGGGGGTGTTTCGGGTTTTTTCTGCTTTTTCTTTTCGCCGACCGAAACGATCACTAACCCTTTATAAGCGGGAAGCGGTATGTGCTCTTGCTCTTGTTCACCTTCTTCAACGACAGTTTCGGCGATTTCTTCCGCTTGTGTAGGTTCAGGTTCAGCGTGGATGACGGGTTCAACCGTAGGTTCTGTTACCGGCACCGGCTGAGTTGGTGTAATTTCAATCGGTGTAACGGGGGTCGTAACCGGTTCAGAAATTACTTCGGGAACGGGTTCGATAACCGGAGCTTCCGCAACCACAGGTGTTGGTTCCGGTTCGATAATATGTAATGCGGGTTCATGGTAAGCAGGGGCAATTACCGTTTCGGCAACAGCTTCAGCGCCGACTTCAATAACAACATCATGGATGGATTGCTTGAGATTTTTCTCACGTATTTCCATCTCTTCCCGACGCTTCTTCTCTAATTCCTGACGAAGCCGGTCTTCTTCTGCACGATGTACTTCTTCCTGCATCCGAACCCAACGGTTCCGATCAAACTCATGCACGCAAGCATTGTACATATCCTCGGGCAGTTTCCACGTCAACATGGCTTGCGGTGGTTTTTTGGGTACGGGGAAACCGGCTGCCCTCAAATATTCGAGGATATCGGTGTGCGTACGGTGCAGTTCCGCAGAGACGTCGCTTAATTTGTACGATTTCTCAGATTCCAATCCTACCTCATCCTTCACGCGACGGTTGGTCGAAATAGACGACCAAATCCCGGATAAGCGCCTTCAGGGCATCCTCATCCAATTTAACGTATTCCTGCAGTTGTTCGGGGTTGTTATCGTATAGTTCGAGCACAGCTTCCGCAGTCGTTATTCCATGCTCGGTCAAACGGTTGACTACACCTTCGGACAGACCGAATACTTCGGTAAGCGGCAGCGCTTCCGCGTAGTACGCCGATTGTTTAATCGGCCTGATAACAAAATTGGGACCGACAATTTGCGAAGCCAAGACGATATTTTGATGGCGTCGCCCGATTGCCAATGCGATTTGATCGTCGGGGATAACGGCAACGGCGCCGATACCTTGCGGGTCGAATAAAATTTCGACCGGTGTAACGGGGTTCATTGCGCGGCGAATAAGAAGTTCGCGGTCGTTGGTCCATGCAATTACGTCAATTTTCTCGCCATTCAATTCACGTTGTATGGCTTGGATGCGAACGCCCTTCATACCAACACAGGCACCGACTGGGTCGATACGCTTATCGGAGGATTCAACGGCAATCTTGGTACGCTCGCCGGCATCGCGGCTAATCGCGTGAACTTCGATAATGCCGTCCTGTATTTCCGGTACTTCATTTTCGAATAAACGACGGACAAGCAGTTTATCGCGGCGGCTGATGATGATGTCGGGGTCTTTATTGGTGCGACGTACTTCAAGAATGACCGCTTTTACTGTATCACCGCGGCGATACTTTTCGGTACGAACCTGTTCGGAACGCGGGAAATAGAGCTCGGCTTTGTCGACTGCGACGCGAATGCCGTCAGGATGAATCTGGCGGACTTCACCGATGATGATTTCGCCAATTCGCTTCTCGTATTCACCGAAGAGATTTTCCTGCTCCTGCCCGCGAATCTTCTGAATGAGCATCTGGCGGGTGGACTGGATAAGACGTCTGCCGAATTTGCGGTAATCGACAAAGTCGATGTAACTGCCGCCGATTTCCCAATCATTTTCATCGAAATCAAAACCTTCTTTTTCTGCCAACGCTTTTTGCGCGGCGCGGGCTTTACTGATTTCGATTTCCAATTCAGGAATGGTAACGGCGCCATCTTCGACAATCGTCTTCTCAACGTAAATTTCAATATCGCCTTTATCGAAATTGAACACGACTTGAAAAGGATCCCCCGTTTCAAGTTTATACATTTTCTTCAGAGCTGTCTTAAAGACGTCCTCCAAAATTGTCTGTAAGCGGTCACGCTCCAGCGATTTCTCGCGGAGTATCCCCGAGATCGCTTCTACAATTTCGGTGTTCATCGTCGCGTTCCTTTCGATTTCATTTTTTTATTCTGTACCGGAAACACCACTTTCCCCTCGATGATGACGTTCCATTCCAATTCAAGCATTTCGTTTTCGGGTGTTTCGATTTGAATACCCTGCTCATTAACTGCGAGCAACACACCTGACACGAATTCCTGAATTGACGGCTTCCGGCACGTTACTTGTAAGTGTTGGCCAAGTTGTTTGGCAAATTGCCACGGTTTTTCAATCGGACGATCCAAACCGGGCGACGAAACATCCAAGCGAAAGTCCATTGTTTCGGGCAACTGCGTTTGCAGCCAGTTCACCAATACTTTGGTTAAGAATGTGACATCTTCGATCGTTAACGGCGCATCACGGCGGTCAACAA
>CAZPUW010000090.1:0-9034 GCA_964589795.1 uncultured bacterium | reverse complement strand
ATAACGGTAGATGGTCTCGATGTCGTCGAACATTCGCTCGAAGTCCGCCGTAAAATCGGCTATATGCCCGAATCCGCACCACTATATCTCGACTTGAATTTGGTCGAGTACCTCAAGATGGCAGCGGAACTGCGCGGTGTGCCGAAATCGAGAATAATGCCGCGTGTCAGGGAAATGGTCGAAGTGTGCAACCTTGGCGAAATGGTGCATAAGCGGGTCGGTGAATTATCGAAGGGATTTCGTCAGCGCGTGTGTCTCGCTCAGTCTTTGATTCACGATCCCGAAATTTTAATTCTTGACGAACCGACCGTCGGTCTCGATCCCAATCAGATTATCGAAATCCGCTCGCTCATTAAAATGTTGGGTGAAAAGAAAACCGTAATCTTATCGACCCACATTCTCCCTGAAGTCGAGGCGACCTGCGGTCGCGTCGTAATTATTCACCGCGGCAAGATAGTCGCCGACGGTGCGACGGAAACCGTTGTCGGTCGCTTCTCCGGTTCAAATCTGGTAACGGTCGAATTTGCATTGCCGGTACCGCAAGCGACTGAAATCCTCCGCCAGCAATCGGGAATCGCAACCGTACGCGAAGTCGGTGATGTCCCCGGCGGTGGCTGGCAGTTACGGATAGAAGGGCGCGAAGGGAAAGACGTCCGGCACGATATCTTCATGGCGGCGGCAAAGAACCAATGGCCGTTGGTCGAATTAAAGCGCGAAGGACAATCGCTCGAAAACGTCTTCCAATCGCTAACACGCGATGTAACGGATACACAAAGTAAAGCGGCATAACCATAGGCAGTGGATAACGGGTAACGGGATAATAGGAAAAGAAGCTTTCGCATTTTTTTACCTATTGCCCATAGCCCAATGCCCATAACCCATAAAGGTGAAATATGAATAATGTTATTCCCATAATGAGAAAGGAATTGAAGACCTACTTCAATTCGCCTATCGCGTATGTGGTGATAGGAGTTTTCCTGTTGGTATCGGGATGGTTCGTTTCGACGAATCTGTTCTTGTCCGGTACTGCCGACCTGCGCGTGTTTTTCCAAATCGCGCCGCTAATTTTCATGTTCTTCGCTCCGGCAATTACAATGCGGTTAATCAGCGAAGAAAAGAAAACCGGTACGATAGAATTATTGGTGACGATGCCGATTCGCGACGAAGAAATTATCGTTGGTAAATGGCTCGCGTCGCTAATTCTGCTCGGCACCGCGCTCTTATTCACTGTTCCCTTTATCATCTTCCTTGTGTTCCTCGGAAATGTCGACAAGGGCCCGTTGATTGGCGGTTACGTCGGATTGTTACTGATGGGTGGCGCATACCTTTCGATTGGCTTGCTCGGTAGTTCGCTGACGGAAAATCAGGTGATTGCATTCATCGTCGGTCTCGCCATCGCATTTCTCTTTTGGATGTTCGATAAAGTGTTGATGTATGTCCCACCGGTAGTCGGGGGTGTGTTGCAATACCTTGCCATCGACTTCCATTTCGAAAATATCGGGCGCGGCGTTATCGACAGCCGGAATGTCATTTATTACTTGAGCTTGATTGTCGTTATGCTGGCGTCGTCGGTAGCGGTGCTGGAAGGACGGAAACGATAATATGAACGCGAAACAACAGCAAAGCCCGTGGATGCGGGTAGTACTTATCGCCGCGATATTCGTTGTCGCAAATTTCGTCGCCTATCGGATTTTCGTGCGGCTCGATTTAACCGAGTACCACGTGTACACGTTGGCGAAAGCTTCCAAGGATGCCGTCGGCAAACTTGATAAGAAGCTGATGATTAAGGCCTATTTCTCACCGAACCTGCCGTCGCCATATAACCAGAATGAAAAATATCTGCGCGACTTGCTCGATGATTACAAGGCCTACAGCAAGGGAAAATTGGAATACCAATTCGTTGATCCGGGTTCGGAAGATAAACTCGAGAAAGAAGCGAATAATTTCCAAATCCCGCCGGTGCAGGTCGACATCATGCAGAACGACCGCGTCGAAGCCCGTAAGGTGTATATGGGAGTGGTTCTACTGTACGGCGACCAACGCGAAACCATGCCGGTGATTCAATCGTCTTCGAATCTTGAATACGATATGACCATCACGATTCGCAAACTGACGCTTCAAAAACAACCGACCATCGGATTTGTGTCCGACGGTGGTAGTGCAAAGTGGAGCGGCGGTTACCGTGAAGAGGATCAAGCCGACTTGCGTAAATTGCAGGGGGCGATGGAAAAGGGCTATAAGACCCGTCCCGTAACCTTATCGCAACCGGTGCCGTCCGACATCGACCTATTGGCAATCATTCGTCCGAACGGTTCGTTCGATGCCAAGCAGATTTTTAACCTTGACCAATATGTCATGAAGGGCGGTAAATTATTAGTTGCCGCCGGTCGTGTCAATCCCGATTTGCGCCAAGGCACCGCAGCCCGCGTCGACAACCAGTTGTTTGCATGGTTGAAGGGAATCGGAATTGGAGTCGAAGACAACCTCATTGGGGATTTCCATTGCGGTTACATCATGGTAACCCAGCAACAGGGCTTCATGATGTTCCAAAACCAAATCAATTATCCCTTCTTCCCGCAAGCCGTCGGTTTGAATAAATCGTTGCCCGTAGTGAAGGATTTACAGGAACTCGATTTCTATTTTCCCTCTTCCGTCGATACGGTAAGCGCGAAATCGGAAGGATTGAAGGTTCAGGTCATTGCCCGTTCATCGAACAAGTCGATGCAGCAACGGGGACGGTACGATATCAATCCGTTGGCGCGGCATACCGCGAAGGATTTTGTCGAAGGGCCGTTCGCATTCGCCGTAGCATTTAGCGGTCGCTTCCCATCCTATTACAAGACCAATTCGATTCCATTCGATAGCACTGCAAACAGGCCGTTAGCCGATGCAAGCTATCCGAAAGATTCGAAGGATACCCGTGTTGTAGTAATTGGCGAAGGTAACTTCATTACCGACGGGTATCTCCAAAATCCCGCCAACCGTGCGTTTTTCTTGAACACGGTGGACTGGTTATCGCAGGATGAGTCGCTGTTGGAAATTCGCACCCGCGACGCAACCACCCGCCCGTTGGCGGAAGTGGCTCCGGCAAGTAAATCCGCAATCAAGTATGGATTGATGTTATCGCCGGTGGCGTTGTTGGTTTTATTTGGTATCTGGCGTTGGCAATCATCGAAGCGTAAGACAGTGTGGGAGGAAAAAGCATGAAGTGGAACAACAAAACGCTGCTCATAATTCTCGGCGTTCTGGCAATCATATCGATTGTGTTGTTCATGCAGGACCGAAGCGTGGAACGCCCCGATGCGATTTTCCTCTCCATCGATAGTGCGAAGGTGACGGAAGTCGGCATCAAAACCAAAGACAACAACGTCGTATTACGGCGCGAAGATACGAACTGGCGGATGAAGCAACCGAAGGACGTCGACGTTCAACAGTGGGCGGTTCAACAGTTGCTCAAGTCATTCGACACCCTTGAAGTGGAATATGTCGTTACTGACGATCCGGCGAAATTCAAAGATTATCAGGTGGACGATGTAAACGGTGCCCACATCACCGTCAAAACCGCCGCGAAGACGTACGAGTTTATCGTTGGTTCGCTGGGGCCAACGTGGCGTCATACCCACATGCGTAAGCCCGATGACAATAAAGTTTATCTGGTCAAGGGTGCAATTCGTTCGAGCATCGTAAAGAATCCCGACGATTGGCGTGACCGGAAAATTTTTGTATTCAGTTCGGACTCCTGCGAATCACTGGTTGGAAGTTTCCCCGACAACAAAGGGGGTTTCACCATTTCCCGCGAAGATACCCAATGGGTAGTTATCCCCGACAAAGGGAAGAAATTCAAGCCGGACGATCCGACGGTCATTTCCCTGCTTAGTGGTATTCTTCGTATCTCCGTCGGTGAGTATGTACCCGATTCGATTAAACCGAGGATTGATTATTCGCAGGTGCTGAGCACGTATCATTTCACCATGAAAGATGGCGGCAAATACGGCGTTACGTTCTATAAATATCCCGCGAATGAACAGAAAGTCATCTTCAAAGTGGATGGCAACGACGAACCATATACGTCATGGAAATCCACCTACGACATCATCGGACGTCGCGCGGATGACATGACTCCTGAGTCGGTGGCGAAGAAAAAGAACCGCGAAGCCGAAGGGATGAAGAAAGCGAAGGCGGCGATGGCAAAGAACAAGGGCATGATGCAGCCACCGCACCGGCCAATAAATATCGGAAAGAGGTAAAAACATAGTTGGTTAAAGTGAAAAGCGGGTCGCAAGGCCCGCTTTTTTTATTAATATGGCTTGATTTGTTAGAAATCACCCAATGTCGTTGGTATCTTTAATAGAGTAATCACGATTTACAGCTGAACATCAAAACGTATTGTAACCCCTACGACGTTTTATGCGCACAGACACAAAAATTTGTTTACTCGCAGCTTCTTGCCTGTACCCATCGTTCGCCGAAATCCGGCGAGTCCCAAGCGATTACATCACTGTTCCCTTGGCGGTCGCCGCTTGCCAGCGTTTCGATACTGTCTTAGTAGCTCCCGGTCAATATGTTTTCCATGCTATTCTTAGCGTCCCAGTTACCATCGGTTCGCTTTGGCTAACAACGGGAGATACCGTTTATATTGACCAAACTCGATTCGTTCCCGGATTAGGCAAACTTTTAACAACTAATTATGACACAGTTGTTTTTGCTGGAATACATTTTAAAGCGCCATCTATACCTCAAGCTGGTGCAGGAATAGTATTAGATACTACTTCGATGTTGAATAGTACTGTTGACTTTGAACATTGTAATTTCGAAGGGGTTTTCGACTCGGTAAACTCAAATACCAATCGTGTTATACAGACTCTCCAACTAATAATAGATGATTGTACTTTTTATGGTGATTTGGTTGGGGCAATTGAATTTATCGGAGCCCGTACTATAAGTATGCACCATTCCGCTATTTTTGGTCGAGGAAATACCTTTTTGCGGTTTTTTCTTTCCGGTACACAGCAAACCACAATAACAAACTGTTATTTCGCTCAACAACGCGAGGGCTTGCGAATTATAGGTGGATTGAATATAAGTAACTGTTCATTTTACCATACTGCACGAGAGCAAATTAAAATCTTGAGTTCAAATGCCGACACGAGTACAATTGGGCAATGTACATTTGTCGGTTGTACCCAAAGCACAACACAGGCATTGATTTCTTATTCCAGTAACATTCCATTTACAATTAGTGATTGTCAATTTGATTCTTGTTCTTCCAACAGCGGTGAATCTTCTTTGATTGAAGCCAGTCAATCCGCTCTATCGCTGAACGTACATAATACAACTTTTCAAAACATTGTCGGCTTTATCCCATGCATCCGTGGGAACGAGCTGTCCATCGATTCATGTCGCTTTTTGAATAACACATTTCAACTTGTTGGTAAAGAGGTGCAAATTGGTGCTTATCAAGTAAATATTGGATATTGCGATTTTAATCAAAATTTTCTCTTGACAGGTTCAATTCCATTTGCCGGAAGTTTCGATACCGTGTTTGCTTCCAACTGTTATTGGGGCGACGCTACCGGTCCCGAACATTCACAAAATCCCCGTGGTCAAGGGATGTCCCTTCCCAATTATGTCAATCCCTTTCCATTCCTCACTTCTCCCGTCTTCCCCATTGACGGCGTTTCCGAACACGGTATCACCTATTCGTTGCCTAATTCCATCGAATTACTTCCCGCCTACCCGAATCCATTCAATTCTACTACAACGATTCGCTACTCGCTTCCCCGCGCCGAACCGGTTATCGTAACAATCTGGAATGAATTCGGTCAGTTGGTAACCACTCTGCAAGATTCCAAAATGCAATCAAGTGGGTTCCATTCTCTACATTGGTCTCCCAACCAACTTGCATCGGGACGGTACTATATCAAACTGAATTCAATGACCGGGTCGGGTGATGTGAAAAGTATTGTCTACCTGAAATAGTATCATTACGCGAATATTGGTAAATGTTCGTAGGCGTTTTCCGAAATGCACGGTGCGTGGTGCTATTCGGTTATACTTTAGTTGGAGATAAAAATATTCGACCAGTATTTTGTGCCAAACCAATTAAGGGGGAAAAATGGCGTGGACACTGGTCACTTCGAATGAGACATGGGTCGTCGCAGCAAATAGTTCAAAAATATATGGACGGGCAATCGTTAATAAATCGATGTACTTACTCGTAACGGATGTTTCGAATTCGGATCCATCCAATATTGTAAATTGCAAGCTGAAAATAGTAAGTAGCGGCGACACCATTTTTTCCAATAACGTGCTATCTTACTATAGCGGCTTCAAATTTCTTTCAACGACCGACGAACAATGTAATTTCACATTCGACAATTTATCCGGGGCGAGTGTGCTGATTCAATTATACATCTGGCAATAGTGGAAGAAATGGAAACCGGTTACGGAAAAACGGCAATAAAAAACGGGCGGACTTGATTGTCCGCCCGTTTCGTTTACAACCGTTATTTAACGAGCAGCATCTTCACTGTTCGCTGTTCCGCACCAACCCGATACCTTGCAAAATATACCCCACTCGGCATCTGTTGCGCATTCCACATCACGCGGTGTTCTCCCGCCGTTAGCCAATCCGACACCAATGTCTTTACCAATTGGCCATTGCTGTTGTACAATTCGAGTTTCGCGTTACCCGCGTGCGGTAAGCTAAATGAAATCGTCGTCGTCGCATTGAATGGATTCGGATAGTTTTGTTTGAGTGCGAATATCACCGGATTCACCACGGGTTTCGGTTCCGGTGCACCGTCCAGATACGAAAGATCGTAAATTGACAAGGAAGAGCCGTTGGTTTGGTACGCACACGACCCAGCCACCGTGATATGACTGTTACCCCATTGGTAATATTCCGAATCTTCGTGATAGTAGCCCGAACGCCGTGGTTGCGTGGGATTGGATATATCGAATACCGTCAACCCGCATCCATAACCGGACATAAACAAACGCTGACCCTGCACTTTCATTTGGTAGAAACTGCAATAGTTTGGAAAGGTCGTCGTATCGATAAATACTTGCGTAACGGCTGACGGATTACTGATGTCCCACGCCAGCAAAGTATGGTACCAGCAAGCGGTATAAAGCGTATTACCCGATACCGCCACCAGTGGCCCGTTGGAGAATTGTGTCGTCGTGAATTGTCCCAGAAAAACCAGATGATGATTGTTTGATATATCCAGAATGGAAATTTTCCCGGCCCATGTAGAAATGAATGCGCGGTTACCATCCAACAGTAATTTATCGCCGTCCAATGAATCAGTTAGCGACAATCGTAATGGTGCTTCGGGGTTGTGCCAATCGATAATCTTGAATCCGTTGTCTAATGTCTGATAATACACAATGCTATTCCGTACCGCGAAATCAGTAATATTCGCCGATAGATGGCTTATCAACCGGGGATGGACGGGATTATCCAGCGAAAATTGGTAAATACCGTCATAGATGCATAGGACATAAGCCATCCCGTTATCCAATACAATTTTGCCGGAATAAGAATCGTTGTTGAACCCGGTAAACGCCGTTGTTGTTGTGTCACGCGGTGCGGATGGGTTGCTGATGTCCACTACCCGGATACCGAAATTACTGAGAAGATATGCGTATGTACTGGAAATGGCGATGTCGGTAAAACTACCCTTGTCATATAGACATGTGCGAACCGGAGCCGCCGGATTTGCATAAGAGAATACCATAAACGTGGCGTCACAAGCATAAATGTATAAACGATTACCGGTTAATCGGACAAAACCGCCCGAATCGCCACCGCCATAACTAATCTGTGTCCTGTGAATGATGCGCGGATGAGCGAGATTGGAAATATCTATCGTCTTCAGTTCTGCCGGTGGGCCGCCATTAATGCTTCCCGTCTTTCCATAATAGGGCCACATATCTCCGACCGCATACAAGTAGTTGTCGGTTGCCTCCACCGAATAAATATCCTGGTCTTGGAAACACGTGTCGGATGTGAGTAAATCCATCGTCGCTGGGTCGCGTACATCCCAGATTTCAAAATGCCGAAACGAGGGATAAAAGAGGTAACCGTTATTCACCGTGTACCGGTAGTCGTTGTGGTTACCGTCGTCGAATGCGTGTACACCTGAAGTACGGGGATTCCGCGGATTGCTGACATCTACAATCGTGAAGAAGATGCCAAACCGCACGTAAGCGTGACTACCCGAGAGAACAACTCTGTCGCCATTCGAATTGGTATTATAGTTGCTAAGTGACGAATAGTGTGAGGGGTCGTTTACACCGAGTATCCTCATACCATCGACGTTGCTCCCGACGACATACAGGATTGTGTCGCGAACCACGATTGAGAGTGCATTATACCAACCCGTTGCAGGATAGAGCATTGTGTAGAACAGAGTGGGATGGAACGGGTCCTGAATATCGACAGCGTACAATCCACCGTAATAATCAGTAACAAACGCGTACCGGTCGTTCACAACGACGTTATTGACATTATTCGATGTGACATAGCATTTGCCGACATCGATTGGTGAAGTCGAATCGCTGACATCGACGACCCGTAATTCGCTGCCTGCGGTCGCATAGGCATAATTGCCGTTCACCGCAATATCATTCGCAAACCAGCTGTTTGAATAAAGCGATGTGCGCGTAATATTCAAACTGTCTTGTGCGAAAACATTGGAATTAAACAAAATAAAAATCGATAAAAACAGAAGAGCAAAACGACTAAGATTTAAATTCATGGCTTCCTCCTCTTCATGGAAGGTTAATTGTGGGTACTATATGGTATATATGATAATTCCGATAAGCAAGGAGAAATTATGCAGAAATAAAAAAAGCGTACCCAAAGTACGCTTTTTTACACAGATAGCTAATTACTACCGGTTTATCGTTTGTTCGCGTTTCTCTCCCACACTGATGTACTTGACCGGAACACCAGTCATCTTTTCAATCGCTTCGATGTAGTGCTTCGCATTCGCGGGTAAACCATTATAGTGGGTCACATTCGAAA
>CAZPUW010000089.1:0-9055 GCA_964589795.1 uncultured bacterium | reverse complement strand
CTACGCGACCAGCGGAGTTTACTATTGCAGATTGACTGTTGCTGACGGTTCCGGTGCGAGCATGTTTCAGGCAACCTCTAAACTCCTGTATTTGAAGTAACCGTTTTACCAGTGTCTCTACCATGATGGAGCGATTCTCAATGTTTTCGAAAAAATATCTCTTAGCTACCATTGTATTGCTTGCGGTTGTTGCGTTCATTACGGTCGCCATTTCCAGTCCGAATGAACTGAACGTATTGCAAGCACCGCATGATGCGTCCAACGCAATTTCGTGCGGAAGCTGCCACGTTCCGTATAATACAATACCGAGTCCGGTACCCGCGAACTGGCTAACCAATACGGTTTGTTTGAGTTGTCATCGTACAGGTGGGGTTGCATCTGCAATGCAGGTTCATACACCCGGAACCGATACGATGTGGTGCCAAACTTGCCACAATCCCCACATGCATCAACCCGTTCTTGGTCGGTGGTTCATTAAGGATCAAATCACAACTCCCAATAGCGGTGCTCATGATGTAGTTGTCGCGGATACGAATGATTTCGTTCATCGCGTCGGTAATCCCAATGGCGCCTATACTGGTATTTGCCAAACTTGCCACACTGCAACGGGTATTTTCCGCAACAATTCTTCGGTAAGTATGCCGACTCCAAGCCACTTCGCGGCAAATCAATCGGTTTCCGGTCGTTGCATCAATTGCCATACACATGAAAAAGGTTTTTCCGGTACGTGCGTCCAGTGCCACAGCGCCAATCAGAATGGTGATGTCACCGGTTGGTCATCGTCCGCTCACGGCAATCCGATTAATCCCGCAACTTTGGATAAAATGCAGAGTCAAGCATGTGCAAGCTGCCATGGCGCACACGCAAACGGCGAAGGTGCGAATGGTATCCGCACAAACTCACCGGTTGAACAAACGGTTTGTCTTTCATGCCATAGCGCAACTCCATCCGGCCATTGGGCTGTCGCAGCACCAGTCGTTATCGACCGTGAATTCCAAAAACAATACCATCACCCTGTAGAGTTAACGGACGTCACTCATCGTTATAACGAAGTACTTCCAGAAACTTCTGCGACCGCACAACGTCATATCGAATGTATAGATTGCCATAACATGCATGCAGTTAAGCGCGATTCCACAGTTGCCGGTCAGCTAAATCCGACACTCACTGGACAATGGGGTATCGATATGGCGGGTAATCGCGTCGCATCGGTTACCAAAGAATATCAAATCTGTTTGAAGTGCCACAGCACCTCTGCAAATTTACCGGCTGGTGAAAACAACAAACGAGCGGAATTTGATACTTCACACGTCGCATTCCACCCCGTCTTTGGTCCCGGTAAGAACACAATATTTGCTTCATACGAAAATAATCCGGCAATTTCGCAGAAATTGTTAGTACCCGGTTGGAATAGTACTTCAACTATGAACTGCACGGATTGCCATGGTAATGACAGTGCAGCAGGTCCTAATGGGCCACATGGTTCAAGCTACAACTGGCTGTTGAAGTTCCGTTTTGATAAACGAGATACCTCGCATGCTAATGATAACGTCACCGGTTATAACCATGTTGCATTTAACCTGTGCTACCAATGCCATAATGCGAAGTATTATGACAGTACCGGTACTGCCCGTAACGTCGGTGGTACTTGGTCACGAAGTGACTCGTCGCGTTTCTCACGACATAACTCACATACTACGCGAGGAACGAATCGACAAGAATCCTGCTTCTCGTGCCATGATATTCACGGAGCAAAAGACACTACAATTACTGTTTGGGGACCGGTCCGCCAAAATCCGGGTGTCACACCTGCTGTTTATGCTCCGGGTCTGCTGAGCGTAAAAATGGGTGCGCGGATGGTTCGATGGGATTCGTTAACACCTGGTGTTCAACGGCCTGATTCAATTACGACGACTCCGACAATACCATATAACAAATTCGGTTACTACCGGTTTGTCAATAAATATGTCCCGGCAAGCGCACCAAGCACGAACCGTTGGTGGTATATGCGAGATACTACATTGGTTGGTCGCGATACCGTACTTGCGTTCTGTTTTGTGAAATGCCACGATGCTTCGGGTAATCACCAAGGTCGTACTGTCACGTACCGCATTTCGCACTAACAGTTTGTTCAGGTAAACTCCCCCAGTTTACCCAAACTTCCGGAAGAACAACTACCCGCCCTGACATTAAAATCAGGGCGGTTTTTTCAATTCACATTGTGGATCGGGCATTTATTGTGATAACAACAGGTGTTTACTACCTTGAGTTTTGGTATGCGTTGATTAATTTTACTGCAAGGTGAAATTTCGACAAAATTAATTGGAGCTACACAACAATGGATTCGTTACGTTTTAAATCTTTTCTCCCTGTAATTGCATTATTGGTTGCAATTTTAGTTGGATGCACGCCGCAACAAACCGTTAAAAAGGAAACGCTCGTTTGGCCACGCGTTCCCGAGAAAGCCCGCATCCAATTTGTTCGCGCGATTCAGGGAAAAAACGATTTCGTGAAATCCAAATTGGATGTATTGAAAAAAACGCTGACAGGCGAAAACTCATTGGAAAAACTTATCAAACCCTATGGTGTAGCGACCGACAGCAAAGGTCGGCTTTATGTCTCGGATGCCGGCAACCATTGTGTCCTGATATTCGACGAAAATGCAATCGACAAGGATGCTTCGCTTACTTATTTGGGAACGAGTGGATTCGGTCAACTAACCGAACCTGCAGGAATAGCGATTGACGATAACGATACGATTTACGTATCGGATGTACAATTGAACACTGTATTCGTTTACGGTCCCGATCGGAAGTTTGTTCGAACTTTTGGTGAAAAAAACGTATTCACGCGTCCTGCCGGGATTGCATTCAACAAAGCTACCCGTGAAATCGTCGTTGTCGATACCAAAAGTTATCAAATAAAGTGTTTTAGTATGGATGGAAAGCTGACTCGAACATTTGGTTCGAAAGGGAACGGAAAAGGGCAGTTTAATCTTCCAAGTAATGTTACATGTGATTCTACAGGTAATATTTATATCGTCGATACGATGAATTTTCGCGTGCAGATTTTTGATAAGAACGGTTCGTTTCTCTCAACGTTCGGACAACCGGATAATGTACCGGGAAGTTTTTCCCGTCCCAAAGGGATTGCTCTCGATGGTGATGGTAATGTTTATGTAGTTGATTCCGGGTTCGATAATATTCAAATTTTCCAAAAGGATGGCACATTACTGTTGTATTTCGGGGAAGCCGGTACGGATGATGGGCAGTTTCAGTTACCCGCAGGGATTTGTATCGATAAACATAACCGGTTATATGTGGCAGACCAGTATAATGGTCGAGTACAAGTATTTCAGTATATCAAATATTGAAAACTCTGTCAGTTCTTAATCTACTTAGTACTTCCTCAAGTATTGTTTTAAGAAAAATGTGCCGACTAAACCGATGATAAGTATTATCGAACCGGCATAAACCGTTCCCGTTCCGGGATCATAACTAACTGCGAAAATCGAATACTGAGGTGTTCCTTCGCGGAAACTGGATTGGTAAAACTTCCAACCGTGATGCTCGAGCGGATGGTTCATCGAAATGTGAAACGGAAATGCTATCCCCTTTGAATCAATCACGTTAACATCACTTGCATAGCTGGCGGCTTGATCGCTTCCGGGATAAAACTGCCGCTCGAATTTTACCAAGTGAATTGAAAAACCGAGATCTTGTTGGTACGGCTTTAACCGAAATATCCCTTCAGTCACTCCGGGATGGAACAGAGTGCCGTACCCAATCCAAATTGGCCCGGTAGATACTCCTTTCGAATCAGTAATTTCGCATTGTAATGCCGGGGCACCCCTATTTCCAGTCACTGACTCGAATTTTTCAACAACATTTACCTTGTCTTTTCGCTCTAACACTGTAAGAGAAATTTTCCCTATCGATATTGTTTGACCAATACTTATCGGAACGAATCCCACTCTGCCAGGTGAGTAAAGTAAAATCGCACTTGGCGCGACGAATAAATAATAACTAGTCGAATCTCCACGTAACGCAGCGCTATCTATTTGCTCGGACGGCGTAGCCGTCACAATGATATTTCCAATCATCGGCACTGACAGGTAGTTGTCTTGAGTATTCCCACTATACAACCATTGATCTGCGGATGCCATTGGTGAGTCAACTTTGACGTGCAAGGCAGGTAATCCATTTGGATCCGGGATTAATTCGTGGTGACCCATTGCTACGGGTAGAAATCTAATTAATACAATTTTTCCTCTACCATAAGGAAGTTCAATTATATCCGGTTGTTGAGACGCTACTTGTGGTAACTTTTCCAATTGGAGAGGCAATGAGGCGGTAAGTCCATCAGGGAATTTTACTTCAAGCTGATGATAATTTTGTTCGATAAACGAAGCCGACTGACCCTCTGCTATCGAAAGTTGACCGTCGATGCTCCAATTACGGCTTATCACAGCACCGGCGAGAATTACAAGGATGCCGACATGAGTAAGGAGCCAACCAATTTGGTACAATTTGTAGGGGTAACTATTCAGGGTGCAGGCGACGAGGTTGATGGCGAGTAGTCCCAAAAGCAAATCGAACCAAACACTATGGTAAATGTCGGCTTGTGCGAGAGTCGTCCCGACAAACGACTCGTATGTTGTACCAAAAATCATTGCGATTGCGATTAGCACAAGCAAAGCAACGGTAACACCGAGTGAAGCAAGAGGACGCAGGTGGGTGGGTAACAAAATTACTCCAAAAATTCAGTAATGAGAAAACGAAATGTTGTTTGCAGGGTGAGCGCGATTCAGATTCGATGGAATGAGTACATTTACTACTCTAATATTGAGTTCTGAGTAGATAATGTTTATAGTCATAATATACAAATGGATGGATTTCGTGACAAACCGAAATAAACACCGGTATGCGGTGTTAGTAATGATTTGCGGTAATATCAGAATTCCTTTTTATACTTTGGTTTACAAACTTGAATGTATAAGCGGTTCCCAAATGCGTTCAGTAAAACGCTTATTACTTTGGTATCTTACACACTTATCAGAATTCAACACGTCAAAGAAAGTCTTACATGGAAAACTCGCTATTAGTTGTATTGGTTTTGGTTCTACTGGCTTTAATCTCAGTTACTCACGCATCTGAATTAGGTTTTGTAGAAGGAAGTGTTATCGAATCAAGCACGAAACTTGCCTTACCGTTCGTTAATTGTAGATTGCGCAATAAAAGCGACAGCATAATTGTAAAGACGACCGGTTCGGACAGCAACGGAAAGTACCTATTCACAGGAGTTCCTTGGGGAGAGTATTATCTTGAATTGGGTATGATTGGATATAAACAACGCCGGTTACCTTCATTTACTTTAGATGCTCAACACCCTCATATCCATGCCAGCCAGGCGTCGATGACTTCCATTGCGCTACTTTACGATGAGTTAGTCGTAACCGGTGAAAAAGCGTTATTGAATAATTCTATCGACCGTAAGGTATATAACATCGATAAAGATGTGATGAGTAAATCGGGTTCGGTCAGCGAATTATTGCAGACAATACCTTCACTTCAAGTAGATATCGATGGGAATGTAAGCATTCGTGGTTCTGCAAATGTGGTATTTTTAATGGATGGCAAGTCGTCGCCAATGCTGCGGAAATACAGCGCAGAAGTGTTACAGGATTTACCGGCAAATTCAATTGAACGGATTGAAGTGATTACTAATCCGTCGGCCAAATACAAGCCGGACGGTACGGCGGGAATAGTCAACATAGTAACGAAACAAATCAAGAATCGTGGCGTGAATGGAACTGTCACGTTGAATGGGGGGAACCGAGATCGCTATAACGGGACGGTGCTTTTAAATTACCATCCGAATGGTTTCAATGTAAGCGGTAGTTACAGTTTACGCCGAGACCGGCGTGACCGGTTTACTTCCGATGTCCGCTCTGAACTCGACTCAGCAACCAATCACCAATCGTATGTTGATAATCATCTTGACTCATATGCTCGCCCGATTTCGAATCGACTTACACTGGATGTTGAAAAAGACCTTGGAGATGCAAACAGAATCGGTCTTTCCGGCAACTATTTTCTTAATAAGTTTACTCGTACGGAGACGATGCATTCGTTGCTTCAAGATTCGGTTCACTCAATGATTGAAAATTACAATCGCCTACGCTACGACCCGGAATATGAAAAAGAAATTGGTTACATAGCCAGTTATGAGCATGATTTCGGAAAAGAGGATCATAAAATTCGATTCGAATACAACGATACGTGGGCACCCGAACAGGAAAATAACCATTACACCAATGATTTTTTCTACCCAACCACTCCATCGTCGTATGACAACATGTTGATAAAAAATCAGACCAGCCATCGAGA
This sequence comes from uncultured bacterium, assembly GCA_964589795.1. Classification (GTDB taxonomy): domain Bacteria; phylum Electryoneota; class JAOADG01; order JAOADG01; family JAOADG01. The sequence goes on along the minus strand of CAZPUW010000089.1, from coordinate 2,666 downwards.
AATTAACATTGATTACACTAATCCGTTAAGTAAATCATCTTCATTCGAAGCCGGGTATGCCGGGGAATTCAATCGAAATACATTCGATTATTTAGCATCGAATTTTGATACAAGTTCCCATCAATTCTATAATGATCTTGGGCGTACAAACAGTTTTGGTTATAACGAGAACTTTAATGCCGTGTACGCGACTTATAAGCAAGAGTTTGGCGGGCTCGGTATGTTAATGGGTTTACGAGTGGAACAGGCAATTACACAAGCTGATTTTGTCACTATCGATTCCGCGGTAACCAACCGATATACCACTCTTTATCCGACGTTACATCTTTCGGAAGAATTATCGAGGCAATGGGAACTACAGTTTTCATATAGTAGACGTACACATCGCCCTGAAGCGGAAGATATCAATCCATTTCCTGAATATCGTGATCCGCATAACCTCTTTGTGGGTAATCCGAGACTGCGACCCGAGTATGTTCATTCAATTGAATTGGGTTGTCAATATCGTAACGATATTTACACGATTACACCAGCTTTGTTTTATAGATACAATGGGAACCGTGATGTTAACATTACAAAACAACTCAATGACACAGTCCTGTTGACAACGAGGCAAAATCTATCATTCGATCAGGCCGGTGGATTGGAAGTCACAGCAGGGGTGAATTACTCTTCATTGCTATCTTTGCAATGGAATGGAAACATTTTTTACGACCAGATCGATGCCACAAATATTGGGTATTCAAACCGTAAATCCACGAATACTTGGAGTAGTACAGTGACAGTCAACGTGAATTTCACAAAAAATTCGCGCTACCAAATCAACACAGTTTATCGAGCTGCTCGGTTGACGCCGCAAGGAGAGTTTGCACCAAATTATGTGGTAAATACCGGATATCGGCAAGATTTACTCGACGGACAGGTTACATTGTCTGCTACTGCTGCTGATTTATTTAATACGTTGAATCGACGTATTGATTTGAATACTTCTGGTTTGAATCAAACTGTGATTAATACACGGGATACTCGAATATTTTACCTTGGCGTCTCTTATCACTTTGGTTATCGATCAAAAGGTCCGAAAGAAGAACAAATCAAGTACGATAATGGATTGTAAGTAATTATTATGAGATGAATAAGCAATACGAGAAATTCCGGCGGTTACACCGGAATTTCTCAACCGATACAGCACTTGTAAACCCTTGAAATTGTCACATGCAAGTGTAGTGAGTGCAGCGTGTAGCGGGGGCAAGCTACAATTTGCAGCACCGAACCCGGATGACCCGCTGTTAGTGGTGTTTGAGTTTTCTTTCTAACACGAATGTAGGCAAGTTCCGACACAGTGCAAACTTTTGCTCTATCGGTCTACGTGATAGTAAGCTGTTCGAGTCCTTTTCGGCTCCCCGACGGGCTTCTACTTGATGTTGACAATTGGTTGACAATCACTTCCAAAGTTTCATTGTTCTTCAAAGTATAGGAAGCGGTAACGTTGTATCACGCTCGCAGAATGGCTCTACTGTCCAGGGTTACTAATCTACAATCAATGTAAACTTGAAGTAACCATCTCGCATCAAATTCATCTACCCGTTAGTAACCAACTTTCTTCTTGAAGTAACCGTGAAGTAACCTCGTTCGATTCGTGGTTACACCAGACGCAATTCAAAAGAGTATGGTAATGCGCGGAAGTACCGTCTGTCCTCATGTTGTCCGACTCTACGATTTAGGAAAACTCGTTACATTTTAACCTATAATTTGCAGAACTGTCTTTAATTGGGTAGTTTTGTCCTAAATTGTCCGTCGGAGAAATTTTGAAACTTACTGTCGATAATGTTACTCAACTGTTCGGTGTATCTGAGAAAACGATTTACCGCTGGATTAAATCCAACGATTTACCCGCCTACCGGATTAACAATCAATATCGGTTTAACTATACCGAGCTATTGGAATGGGCTGCCACTCATCGGGTCAATGTTTCTCAACCGATGATCCAAGATGCACATGCAAATCAGAACGAGGGCGCTACAAGTTTCAGTGATGCCCTTCTTTCCGGTGGCATCCACTATCGAATAGGTGGTGTCGATAAACCTACTGTGCTGACCGAAGTGGTTAACCTGTTGCGATTGCCGGATCGAATCGATCGTAACGTGTTACTTCAGATTCTTTTAGCACGCGAAGAAATGGGATCGACTGCAATCGGTGATGGAATTGCTATCCCTCACGCCCGGAACCCCATCGTATTAAATGTTACCCAGCCCTATGTCGCACTTTGTTTTCTGGAACAGCCAATCGAATTCGATGCAATGGATGGCATATTAGTTCATTCACTTTTCACGCTTATTACACCCACGATAAAATCCCATTTACGACTCTTATCGCAGTTAGCGTATTTTCTGCGAGACACGAATTTTCATGCGGCAATTGTTCAACACGCATCTCGCGAAATCATTCTCTCCGAAGCCATCAGTTTATCTATCAGAGACTATGGAAGAAAAGAACGAGGATCTCTTCTTCATGGAGGCGATTTACCGTGTTGGCGGAAGGATGCCAAACACTCCGCATGCAAACAGCTTCTGCAAACCATTGGATGACGCGAATCTCAATGCCATCCGAGCGCAAAATGAAGCAGCATCGCCCTTTGGATACCATGGATTTCCTGATACACATGC
>CAZPUW010000088.1:0-9179 GCA_964589795.1 uncultured bacterium | reverse complement strand
ACACTTACCGCCAATTTTGCTCTTGACCGCGCTTTTGTTTCTGCCAATACAAACGAAAAACCTAATTTTTAGATTCTATTCAACACCGTGTAGATAATAGTTTGCGGTTACTCCGACGGTATTATCAAAGTTGGTATTATCGACAAAGCGGTGCATGCTAAATACACTGAATTTCCATTCATTGGTAAACACCCATCCAACCTCAGCATGAATATCCAACTCTTTTCCGGTCGATGAAATCACTTTTTCCGGCAACAACAAATATTTAGCCATTTCCTGTTTATCAAATGGTGTGCGATAGGTATACGTCCCTCCTATCTGTGCAGAAAGTCCGTAAGGAAGCAACTGTTTGTAATTCAGTGAAGTTTGTTCATAATCGACACCATCGCCGCCGAGCCACGTATTTTTGTTCAACCACCTTGTGTCATTCGCCGCAAAGTAAAAAGTATCGCCGGCTCCCAAGTACAAGTATGGCATTACCCGGGTGTATTCTATGGTCGCTTGCCCGCCACCAATACCCGGATCGATTGCTGTTACGCTAAATCGGTAACCGCATGATTTAGTCGGGCGATATTGCTCTTCTACATGAGAAAAGTCCGATATCAAACCTTCACCACCGATAAAAATACGCGGCCCCACACGAACGTAGGCATCCAATCCGACCCGCTCGGAAGCATTCACCGCACCTACCGGTTGGCTTCCTAATCCCACAATATTCGGTACCGGTAGCAGAAAGACCCAATCGAGACCAGTTGTATGCGAAACGATTGTGCCATCCGAAATACCCAATCCCCACCAATCGTCAGGATGATATTCGACACGCTTAAGCAATATTGTCCGTTGGATTCCCGGCACATTGTTATTCAACTGACCGTAAATCATTCGTGCTGTGACTTTATGGTTTTTAAACCTGAAATCGAATGCGGGAAATGACTCAGCACTTCCATTTAAAATGAGCGATGTAATCCCCGGTACACCTATTTGGCGGCGTTCGTTGCCGTAAGTAACGGTAAAATTTCCGCTGGCAAACCGTAAATAAGTGTCGTCGAGTTGCAATGCGACTTGATCCCAATGCGGTTGGGCATACGAATATCCGGTCGAATACCGAAATACACGAATACCGGTAACACCCACAAACGAAGGTACTGGCGCAAACCCTAACTTGATTGCGGCGTAGCCGTAAGCGGTATCAACATCTTCGGTATGTTTGTAGATCGCCGCCGGTTCCAAATAATAATTCAATTTATTTACTTCATCACCGCCGTCCATTCCAATAAACTCTTTTGCCTTACGCACCAGATTGGTAATAATATTTCCGCTCGCTTCATCGCGTTTCTTTAAAACTTTTATTTCCGCTCTTAACTCTTCCTTTGCTTTTTCAAGCAAATTAGCATCACCTGAACTAAAATCATCGCCATGGGAACGGGCAATTTCTTCTACCCGATATACCGCTTCCGCAGCTTCCGCACGGGTGTACGGTTGTTCGGTTACAGCAAGATTCGGCGCCCACCCGGCGATTGCCCAGCGTTCAAGTACAGGTGTCAACCAATGTTCTATTGGCAGGGATGTCGCGGGCTGTGCAAATGCAAATCCGGTTAGGGTAGTGAGGAAAACAAAACTTAAAACAGTAGCGAGTGTTCGGTTTGACATATATCGTCCGTTTGGAAGTATGAACAACCGTGAATTTTGACTAATTGGGTAGAGCCGCAATTTTAGCAAGAAACTCCGTGATATATTCTTCGGGTAAAGCTAAATCGCCGTAACCACGACCGGGTTGAACAAAACCAGTAGTCGGGCCATGAAAATCAGAACCGCCGGTGACCAGCAACCCGGCACGTTTGGTCAAGTGTTCTATGCGTTTACGGTCTGCCTTTTTGTGTTCTGTGTAATATGCCTCGATGCCATCCACTCCGGCTTTTACCGAGGCATCGCAAAGCAGCCCGACCGTAGAGTGATTGACAAAATTATAGACCATTGGATGGGCAAGGATGGCAATGCCACCGGAATTGTGTACTAAGGTTACCGCGTCATGCAAACTTAAACGATCTTTTTCGATGTAGGCGGGTTTGCCGTTCCCGAGATATTTTTCGAATGCCTCGTCAAGATTTCTGACGACCCCTTTTTTTATCATCGCTCTTGCAATGTGCGGTCGTCCGATTTGTCCGCCATTGGCTTCCTGTTTCACTTCATTCATCGATATCGAAATACCCAATTCCTGAAGTTTGTCCAACATTTTGGGATTTCGTTTGGCACGCCACTTTTGTATCTCAACCAGTTCTTTCATTAATGTCGCGGGTGCAATACAATTAAAGTAACCGAGAAGGTGAACCGATTTATCGTCACTCAGGCATGATAATTCGATTCCTGAAATGCACCGAATACCGATTTGAATCGCGACTTCACTTGCTTCGGCAATGCCATCCATCGTGTCGTGGTCGGTTAGTGCGCAAAGCTTGACGCCGCTTTCCTTCACGTAGCGCATTAAATCGCCGGGCGAAAGATAACCGTCGGAAGCCGTTGAATGTAAATGCAAATCGGTCAAAAAAACTCCGTTATTCTACCGTCACCGATTTGGCAAGATTACGCGGTCGATCGACGTTCAATTTTAAATGTACTGCGATATCGTATGCGAGTAATTGAAGTGGAATCACCGTTAATATTGGTTGTAGTTGCTGTAACGTTTCCGGTATTTCGATGACTTCGTGGGCGAGAGAACGGATATCATCGTCTCCCGGATGGCACACGGCAATGACTATTCCACCACGGGCACGAACTTGTTCGATATTCGATTTCAATTTACTGCGCAACGGGTCTTTCGGTGCGAGAAAGATAACCGGCATCTTTTCATCGATGAGGGCAATCGGGCCGTGTTTCATTTCGGCGGCTGGGTAACCCTCGGCATGGATGTAAGAAATTTCCTTTAATTTGAGTGCGCCTTCCAGTGCGACCGGAAATTGGTAGCCGCGTCCCAGATATAAAAAGTTGCGGGTGTGTGAGTAGCGTTGTGCAATATCGTTGATAGTGTCGTGTAAGGCGAGAATTTGTTCGACTTTGTGCGGAATATTTTGTAATTCTTCGACCAGTTCATATGCTTTTTCGTGCGAAAGCGTACCGCGTAATCTTCCCAATTTTATCGCCAACATCGTTAGAATTAGTACTTGCGAAGTAAAAGCTTTGGTGGAGGCAACACCGATTTCCGGGCCGGCATGCAGGTAGGTTCCATAATCGGTCTCTCTCGCAATTGTCGAACCGACTACATTAACTATACCAATCGTTCGCGCACCCTTCCGTTTCGATTCACGGATAGCGGCAAGTGTATCAGCGGTTTCGCCTGATTGTGAAATGGCGAATGCGACCGTACCCGGCTCAATAACCGGATCACGGTAGCGAAATTCACTTGCATATTCTACTTCGCTTGGTATTCGGGCTAAATCTTCAAATAAACATTCACCGATAAGACCAGCATGCCATGCCGTACCACAACCGAGAAAAATTGCGCGTTTCATTTTGGCGAGTTCTTCAATAATCGATTCCAAACCGCCAATTCTGATATCCGCTTCTTCTTTAATCAATCGTCCGCGCATTGTATCGGATAGTGTTTGAGGTTGCAGGAAAATCTCCTTCAACATGAAGTGTTCGTAACCGCCCCGTTCGATTTGGGCGAGATCTACGGATATTTGATGGAAAGGTTTACTTATCGTTAACCGCTTCTTTTTGAAATTAATTCCTTCTTTGGTAATAACGGCTAACTCGCCGTCGTCGAGGTAACTCATGCTTCTTGTGTAACGGAGTAGCGCCGCCGGATCCGATGCGACAAAATTTTCACCTTCGGCGGTCGCGACGACTATCGGAGAACTCAGGCGAGCCGTTACAATTTTGTCCGGTTCATCTTTGTGTAATACTGCGATACCATACGCCCCCTCCACTTGTGAAAGGGCTTCTGCTACCGCTTCTTCCAAATCGCCCTGATATAGGAAACCAATGAGTTGAGCAAGTACTTCAGTATCGGTTTCGGTAACAAATGGGATACCTTCCCGTTCCAATTTTGTTCGAATAGTTTTGTAATTCTCGATAATTCCGTTATGTGCTAAGGCGATATTGTGTTTTTTGTCGAAGTGGGGATGAGCGTTGATAATCGATGGAATACCGTGGGTTGCCCAACGGGTATGGCCAATGCCGATATGACCCGGCATTTTACGGTCAGCAGTGGCGTCAATTAGCGATTGAATGCGGCCAACTACTTTTTCCGTCTCCATGATACCGTTATGCACAATTGCCAAACCAGCGGAATCATAGCCGCGATATTCCATTCGTTCGAGTCCCTGTAAGATAACGGGGAGTGCCTCGTTTTTACCGACATACCCGATGATGCCGCACATGGTAATTCCTTTCTAACAAGCGATGTGATATCGTGTTCGAGGAAAGTTAGATGCAGTTATAAGCGAAATCTATATATAAGAAATATACGCTCAATTCGTTGTATGGAGAATGAATTACGGATTCTTACAAGAATTTACGGTTTATAAAACGGATACCTTCTTTTGCCGGTTCCCGCGTGAAGTCTGCAAAACCAATTGTCCGCAAGCGGCGCCAATTTCATCACCTCGTGAAAGCCGCCGGGTTACCGGGCCGGTAAACTTGCGTTCTAATTCGGATGTAAACCGTTCTATTTTGTCCAAGGACGGGCGCTGAAATGGCGTATCCGGGCCAGGATTGTATGTTAAGACATTCACTTTAGCATGAATACCTTGAAGTAATTTCACTAATAGTTTCACATCCTGAATTGAGTCGTTGACCCCCTCCAATAAAGTGTACTCAATCGTCACCTGATCATTCATAGCTTGCGCCCACTCTGCCGCCGCAGCAAACAGGTCTTCCAACGGGAATTTTTTGGTAACGGGCATAAGTTCCCTGCGCTTTTCCGTTTCCGGTGAACCCATAGAAATCGCCAAGCGGCAAGGTAGCCGTTCTTCAATCATTTTATGGATACCGGGCACCCACCCCGCCGTCGATACGGTGAGATGTCTGCGGGCAATCGCACACCCCGCCGGATCATTTAGAATACGCACCGCTTTAGATACTGCTTCGTAATTGTGGAGTGGTTCTCCCATCCCCATGAAAACGATATGCGATACAAAATGCTCTTCCCGGTATCTCACAGTAAGTAGTTGGTCGAGTATTTCCCCGGCTGACAAATGGCGGATTAACCCCATCGTACCGGTAGCACAAAAAGTACAACCGAGCGCACACCCGACTTGCGAACTGACACACAAAGTTGCCCGTTCTTTTTCCGGTATATAGACACCTTCGATTTGTTTGCCGTCGCTTAATTCAAATAAATGTTTGACGACTTTCGAGATTTTTGACTCGGTCTTGAAGGAAACTTCTAAAGCGTTAGATGAAAAGTTGTGGGACAACCATTGCCGAAAGCTTTTCGGCATATCGGTGAATTCAAGTGGGTCACGCACACCCTTTGCATAAAGCCAATTGTAGACCTGTTCTACCCGGAATGCCGGTTGATTTTTCTCAACGAATAAGATGGCAAGATCGTTCCTGTCATTCCCGATTAAAGGAGGTCGGGATTCACAGTGCATGCCCGTATCGTTCATGGTTTCCGTTTTTAACATAAGCATTGAGTATACTTCGTTCTACTTTATCCTGCAAGCAACCGGAAATGGTTATCAGAGATACGAATGGGCTGCCTTTCGACAGCCCGCAAATATACGATAAGCAAGATTCAAATTTACTTTAAATACATCACTTTAGATGTGCTAACTGCTTTTCCACCTGCGATGAACCGGGTAAAGTATACACCGGAAGAAAGTTGATTGGGTTTCCAACGAACCGAATACCAACCCGGTCGGGTACCCGGTACCGCTAAACGATCAACTTCACGTCCCATCACATCAAAAATATGAAGTTCACCGCGTCCCGTTTCGGCCAAGCCAACTTTAAACGTGACTTCCGCATTGAATGGATTCGGATAGGTGGAGTAAAGACCGCTTTTTGTCGGTAGGTCCGAAGTGGTTTCTCTTACTGAAGAAGCATACAATCTCAGAGCAGCCCTTGGTTTGGCCACTATTGCCCCGTTAATAACATCCGATGCGACAATAGAGAAATACCAACACCCATCCGATAACGGACCGACATCGACCCACACCGTGTCATTTGTACTTGGGTCAGGGTGTGTGTACCACGGGAAATCCGGTGTAACTGTTGCCGCTGCCCCAGAGCCTGCTGTTGTATCCTGACTGATTGCAAGATACCAACTTGCAATATCGTCCTCATCATAGACATTGACAATGACTGGATAAAGCCAATGCGAATTCGGCGGTCTGCCATAAGCGACGGTATCGGCATCAGTCAAATTTTGATATCCATTGAACGATGCGAATGGAATGAACGAAATCGTAGGCGGCGAGTTCGGTCGAGCGACATCGAACGAATCTACCACCATATTGTCTTGATGCGATGATTCGCGTAATAGCGAATCGGGATCGATAATCCAACGTGCATAATACCGGTTCTCAATCCGTGGGATAAAATGGGGGGCGAAAATAGTTTGATTTGCCGATTCCATACCGGCATCGACTACAATCGAAGTATCCCAAAACGGAGCATTGTTAACCGTGCACACGATGTGCGCACTCATCGGATTACCCGATGAATCCCGCATTATCCCGGAACCGGTAACGCTGTATTGAAACTTAAACAGCAGTGTATCGAGTACTTGAGGATAAGGAATCGGTAACGAATCGCTTTCGCGAACATGGGTGGCATTTCTCGCATTCAGGTTGAACAAACCATCGTCGATTGCAACCTTGACGTTATCGACAAAAGCACCTTTCTTATCCATGTGATTCGCTTCGGAATTCGTATTCGTCGTTCGGAACCGGAAAATGATCCAAACCGCAGATCTGCCGACTAACGACACTACTGTTCCTACGGAGTCGAGACTATCGATACGGATTGTGCTGGTATGCCATGTTTCACTGGCATCACCACTAAACCATAGGTGCCGCAGAGAATCACCGGCTTGGTAGACTCCGACGAAATCACGGCTGCGATAACCGGAACTTATCGTACTGGCCGCGCTTGGTACGTTTGCAGAAGCTTCGATTGAGAATGTATCACCGGGAAGAGTGTAATTGACCCAATCGGCGAGCATTCGCATGTTATGCACATAACGACAGTCAATGGGGCCCCAAATCATTGTCGTATGAGCACTTGGCCGATACGAGGCAAATTCCGGATCGCGCCCGCCGCCATTACCATCGGTGGAAGCATCATTCCACGCGGCTTGGATATAACTTGGCTGACCGGGGTCGACACGATAATTCTTGTTCTGAATTCCCCAATGCGGAACCGTCTGCTGAGTCGGTCCGGGTGGCCCGGGAGCCACTAACCACTGGTGGGAATAGTTGGGTATGCCTTGGAACCAAGGTCCGGATCCCCATTGTAGGGATGTGTGGCTTTCGAAGTTTTCACTCATGATTTGGTTCCACGCGGCAAGTGCAGGTGAAACCAATAGAAGTAAAAACAGGAAAAGTGTAATCACGAAAACAAATCGCGACATCATTAACCGACATCTTTTCATCTTATCCTCCCATCATTGTTGACAAGCGTGCGAGCTGAAACAGTGAGATTGTATTACCGTACCATAAACTAACCTTTTCCCATCCAGCTTGCAAGCGGAATTTGCGTTGATATTTCATCGCATATCAAATGAAATCGAGCTCTGTATTGCTATTCTGTTTACAATTATCAGTGTCTAAAACACAAAACGGGTCGTGCATGCAACCCGTTTTGTGTTAAATATATGATAATTATTATTTTAGATACATTATCTTTACCGTACTGAGTATCTGCCCTTTGGCGGCAAACTGGGCAAAATAAACACCGGTTGCAACATGATTTGGTTTCCAATGCACGGTATACCAACCGGGTTGGGTTCCGGGTACTGCGAGTCGGTCCACTTCCCGTCCCATCACGTCGAACAAGCGAAGTTCGCCGTTAGTATGCTCTGCCAACCCGACATGGAACGAAATCTCGGCGTTGAAAGGGTTGGGATAACTACTATACAACCCCGTATGATTTGGAAGTGAACTGACATGATCGTGCGTGGAAGCCGGGGAATTCAACTCAAGGCAAGCACGCGGCCTGGCAAATACAGGGCCGTTTAAGCCATCGGTGGCATAAATCTGGAACCACCAATCAGCGTCACTAAGTTGCCCGACATCGACCCATACAGTATCCGGTGTTAAAGTGTCGGGTGCAGAATTCCAAGGAAATGGTGGATCCATTGTTATCACCACACCGGTACCAAGCGTAGAATCACCGGTAATTTCGAGATACCAATTCGCCACGTCGTCTTCATCGTTCACGTTTACGATAACCGGATATAACGTGTGCGAATTAATTGTCCGGGTGAAACGAACGGTATCCGCATCCATCAGATTAAAAAACCGGGCGGTAGGTGGTGCATTCGGTCGAATCACGTAGAAGGAATCAGCGGCAACATTATCGGCATGCGACGACTCACGCAACGTTGTATCGATTGACCATCGAACAAAATACTCATTCTCGATACGGGGAATAAAAGGCGGTGCATAAAGTACCCAATTTGACGATTCTTCACCGGCATTCACTCCGACTGTGGTATCCCAATACGGCGCATTATTCACAGTGCAGTGGATACCAACGCTGACGGGATTGCCCAAACTATCTCGCATGATTCCCGAACCGCTAACTGAGTAGTTGAATTTGAAAATAAGCGTATCCAGAACTTGAGGAAAAGGAACCGGTAATGAGTCACTCGCGCGGTAATAATCTGACCCGAGAGCAACGAGATTAAACAGTCCATCATCGTACGCGACTTTAACGTTATCGATAAACGAGCCCTTCACGTCCAAATGATTGGAGTATGCTTGGGTATTGGTAGTGCGGAACCGGAAACCGAAGTAAACCCCTTGACGACCGACTAATGAGATAATCGTTCCCGCCGAATCGACGCTATCTATTTTCATATTGCTGGTATGCCATGTCTCGCTGAAATCACCGCATACCGCATCGTGATACATCGAATCTCCAGACTGGTACACTCCGCGAAACCAATGGTTGCGCCAATTGGCATCAATCGGATTACCGGCATTGGAAGAAGCTTCCCACGAAAAAGTATC
>CAZPUW010000087.1:0-9182 GCA_964589795.1 uncultured bacterium | reverse complement strand
ATTACTACTGGTCGGCTCGGCGTTCGCCGCGGAATGGACAATCGACCCGATGCACTCTACCGTCGGCTTTAGCGTAAAGCATATGATGGTGGCCGTAGTTCACGGTAGTTTCACGAAATATACGACCACAGTGGATTATGATGATGAAAATCCATCCAAATCCACTTTCGAAGCTATCATTGATGCTTCCTCAATCACTACCGGTGTTGATCGACGCGATGCCCATTTACGAAGCGCTGACTTTTTCGATGTTGATAAGTATCCAAGCATGACATTCAAATCGAAAAATGTCGAAGCGCTGGGTGACGGGAAATTAAAGGTGACCGGTTTCTTAACTATCCACGGAATCACGAAGGAAGTCGTTCTCTCGGGTGAGGGCTTTACCCCGCGATTTAAAGGGATGGGAACTGATAGCGTCGCCGCCGCCCATGCCGAGGCGACCATTAATCGCTTCGATTATGACTTAAAGTGGAACAAGGCAGTTGAAACCGGTGGGATGATTGTAGCCAGCGATGTTAAAATCGAACTCGATTTCGAGTTACACAAAAGATCGTAATAGACGGGAAGGAAATAAGAAAATGAGTACTCAAGCAGAAGTAAAAGATGTCAGTAATCCGAAAACGCTTGTGGAAGGTAAAGAGTGGAATCTGGATACTTACCATTCGCATATCGGCTTTTCGGTGAAGCACATGATGGTTTCTACAGTTCGCGGAAATTTCACGAAATACACAGCGAAGGTGCATTTCGACGAAAAACACCCGGAAAATTCAACTTTCGAAGCAGTCATCGATGCCGCTTCGGTGAATACCGGCGTCGATATGCGGGATACTCACCTGCTCAGCGCCGACTTTTTCAATGCGGAAGTTTATCCAGAACTGACATTCAAATCGAAGAAAGTCGAATCACTCGGCGAGGGACGGCTTAAAGTTAAGGGTGACCTTACCATTCATGGCATCTCGAAAGAAGTGGTTTTGGATGGTGAGGGCTTCACACCGGTATTCAAAGGAATGCAGGGTAATTGGGTCACGGCGGCCCATGCCGAAACTACCATCAACCGCTATGACTACGATTTGAAGTACAACTCGGCGATTGAAGCGGGAGGGGTCGTGGTAAGTGAAAAAGTGAAAATCGAACTGGACCTCGAACTCAACCACGAGTAATACTTTCAATATTACCGTATAATCTATAGGACAGCCGTGTTGACTGTCCTATTTTTTTATCTAAGAAATTTGAGGAGAGGAATGTTACCACCCACCCAACGCTTTTCCACTCGGGTTGAAAACTATGTAAAATATCGTCCCCACTACCCTGACTCACTCATCGAATTGTTGCGTAAGGAATGTGGATTACCGGCAACGTCTGAATGGAAGATTGCCGATATCGGCAGCGGTACGGGTATCTCTTCGGAATTACTTCTTGCAAATGGTAACACGGTTTATGGTGTCGAACCCAATTTGGAAATGCGGCTGGCGGGTGAGGTGTACTTAAAATCGTTTCCGAAATTTCACAGCATCGACGGTACTGCGGAAGCAACCACACTCCCGGATAAAAGCGTAGATATGATACTCGCAGGGCAGGCGTTCCACTGTTTTGACCAGACATTGTCGAAACAGGAATTTCGGCGAATACTCAAACCAGCAGGGAAGATTGTGTTATTGTGGAATGAGCGAGCCGTCAAAACTACACCATTTCTAACCGAATATGAAAGGATGTTACAAGATTATTGCCCGGAATATCATCTTGTCGATCATCGTCAAATCGACCGGGATATAATCGCAAAGTTTTTCGCACCGCATGGTTTTTCTGATTGGGTTTTACCGAATGCTCACATCCATGATTATGATGGGATATCAGGGCGCTTGCTATCAAGTTCCTATGCACCCAATACCGAAAATCCTTTGTACGAACCAATGATGAATGAGCTTCGGCGGATATTCGGAATGTATAATTCAGGCGGTACGGTTACCATTGACTATGCAACAAAAGTGTATATAGGGACGATTGAGTAGCATTCAATCTTTATATACAGATATTTTTCACAAACCGCGTAAAGTCGGGTTAATTTCCCGTTTTTTTCGTATATATTACCGGATACACTTTAGAATGAACTTTCGGGGGGCAGCTCATGTGCGGACGTTTTACCCTCGCTGTTCCTAACATCGGACGTGTTGCGGAAACGGCGCAAGCTACCGTTGAACCGGACGTTGCCGCCACTTACCGGCCACGATACAATATCGCACCGACTCAAAAGCACTGGATTGTCATCAAGACACCGCAGGAAAAAATCCTTATGCCATCGGTATGGGGCTGGACGCAACGAACCGGGTTGTTGATAAATTTGCGGGTCGAGACGATTTTCAATCGCGACTACTACCGCCAGCAACTTCAAAACAACTGTTGTTTAATTCCGACTGACGGATTTTACGAATGGGCGGGTGGAAAAGGGGATCGGGTTCCGCATTGGTTTCATTCGGCGGATAAAGGGTTGATGTTTTTCGCCGGAACATATTTTGAACGCGACAACGAAAGTTACTTTACGATTTTAACAACAGTAGCGGAAGCGCCGGTCGTTTCACTGCATGAGCGGATGCCGGTATTTGTTCCGAAGTCTTCATTTGAACTTTGGTGGTCGGCGCCGGAACTTTTTTTACGGGCAATACCGAAAACAGCATTACAGGGCTACCGGGTTTCGCCGCGAATGAATAGCACCAATGTGGATGAGCCGGGAAATATTGTACCGGATACCGAAGAGAATTATCCCGAACCGCAGTACGGACTTTTTTAATTCAGAGTTTTTGTTGGATTGAGTATATGAAAAAAGTTTTACCAAGCGCGCAGGATGCGATAAAGCGAATCGAGCCGCATGATGGCGATACCATCCTGTTGGGTGGGTTCGGACTGTGCGGTATCCCGGAGAATTTGATTATCGCGTTGCGCGACAGTGGCATTAAAAATCTTACCTGCGTGTCGAACAATGCCGGTGTGGATGATTGGGGACTTGGTTTGCTATTGCAGACGCGCCAGATAAAAAAAATGATTTCGACATACGTCGGTGAGAATGCGACATTCGAGCGGCAATATTTGGATGGTGAATTAGAGATTGAATTTGTACCACAAGGGACGTTCGCCGAGCGGTTGCGGGCAGGTGGAGCGGGTATTCCCGCTTTCTATACACCGACTGGTGTGGGAACTCCGATAGCCGAAGGGAAAGAAACGAAAATACTTCCCGACCAAAAAGGGGAACCGCGCGAGTACCTTATGGAGAAATGGCTTCGCGGGCGCATCGCCTTTGTTGCGGCACAGACCGCAGACCAGTACGGTAACCTGATGTATCGCAAGACGGCGCGCAACTTCAATCCGATGATGGCGACGGCGGCGGATATCGTCGTTGCGGAAGTGGAAGAGTTAGTGGAGACCGGAACACTCGACCCGGAAAAAATACACACACCGGGAATTTTTATCGACTACATCGTGTTTGCAAAACGCGAGAAACGAATCGAACGACGTACGGTGAGGGAAAAATGACCGCTGAAGAAAAAATTGTACGCCGCGCCGCACTGGAAGTCGAAGACGGGTTCGCGGTCAACCTTGGTATCGGGATGCCAACGCTGGTGGCAAACTACATTCCACCGACAATGACGGTGATGCTACAATCGGAAAACGGCTTATTGGGGATGGGAGCGTTTCCGCTCGATTCCGAAGTGGATGCGGATTTAATCAATGCCGGAAAACAAACAGTGACAGCGGTTGCGGGGGCATCATATTTTTCGAGCGCGGAAAGTTTTGCGATGATTCGCGGCGGTCATGTCGACCTCACTATTCTCGGCGCGATGCAAGTTTCGCAGGATGGCACGATAGCGAATTGGATGATACCGGGCAAGATGATAAAGGGGATGGGGGGCGCGATGGACCTTGTGGCGGGGGCGAAGCGTGTAATCGTCGCGATGCAGCACTCGGCAAAAGGGCAGGCGAAAATCCTCAAGAAATGTACGCTGCCGCTCACCGGTGTGAAGTGCGTCGATATGATAATCACTGAACTTGCGGTATTTCAGATTGACCGGCACAGCGGTAAAATGACATTGACCGAACTTGCCGAAGGGACGACACTCGACGACGTAAAGGCAGTGACGGAAGGGGAATACACGGTGAGTGACAAATTGAAAGTGGTGCAATACATCTAAGAAAAGACAACGACAATGACAGAATTCAATGAAGAGTTTTGGAAGGGACAGTTATTTAAATACCGTCCGGTTTTACATCCAGAGTATAACCCACTGCATTTAATCGAACAAAATAAAATGCGGTTTTCTTCACCTGCGTCATTTAATGATCCATTTGATTGCAAAGTACCTATAGATTTTAGTCAAAGCTCAATTTCAAAGTTGAAAGTATATTATCGAAATTTATTACTTATACCGTCAGGTGACCACTTTACAACCATGGAGGCAAACGATATAGTCGAAAAGGACTTTAAACAAAATAGTCGTGAAATTATCGAAAATGGATTAGCCGAAAACCTGCGAAACAACATTGAACAGTATGGAATTTTTTCGTTTTCGTCAAACCATGATAGCATTTTGCTTTGGTCACACTACGCTGATAAACATCGAGGATTTTGTGTTGGTTTTAGTCGAAAAAAAGTTTTCACTTGGTTGAAACACAAAAACGATAAACTGATTTCAGATTGTGACACAAAATATTTTGGAGACATTGAACAAATACGTTATCCCGATGATAATGAATACCCTAACTGGGACTTTATTAATTGTTTTTATTTGAATGATGGTGGATCAATAATTCAGAATGTCTTTTTGACAAAATCAAAGCATTGGGAATATGAAAGTGAAGAACGAATAATATACATTCATGGAGCAAATGAAATTGTTCAGTATCCAGATGAACTGATAGGCTCAGTTCTGATGGGATGTGAAACGCAGATTGAACATAAAGCGACAATTGTAAGTATTCTAAAAGAAAAAGAACTAAAGAATAAAAGACACATCCCTTTATTCCAAGCAAGAAAGTCAAAAAAGGAATTTGCATTGGAATTTATACCAGAAGATTATTAGTCATTTTTCGTGCTTAACCGCATTCAGTAAGAAGGAAACCTAATGTCTCACACTGATTTAATGCTACCCGAAGATGTTCTCATGCTCCGCGATATGGTTGCGGATTTCGCACAAAAAGAACTCGCTCCCATCGCACAGGAAATCGATGAAAAACAAATTTTCCCGATGGAACAAGTGAAGAAAATGGGTGAGTTGGGGATGATGGGAATTCCCTACTCCGAAGAATATGATGGCGCGAACCTCGGTACGCTCGGGTACGCCGTCGCGGTCGAGGAGATTGCGAAAGTATGCGGCTCAACCGCACTCACGCTTGCCGCGCATACGTCGCTTGGTATCGGCCCGATTTATTTGTTCGGCAGTAAAGAACAAAAGAAAAAATATATGCCGCCGCTGTGCCGCGGTGATGTATTGGGTGCATTCGGATTGACGGAACCGGGGGCGGGGAGCGATGCCGGCGGCACGCAAACGACAGCAGTACGCGATGGTAATGAGTGGGTGATAAACGGTACGAAAATTTATATCACCAATGCGACGTACGCAACGACGTACGTTGCGACGGCGGTGACGAATAAGGGTAAGGGAACGCGGGGAATTTCGAGTTTCATAATCGAAAAAGGGACGCCCGGTTTCCACATCGGCAAGAAAGAAAACAAACTCGGATGCCGCGGGAGCGATACGGCGACATTGCATTTCGATAATTGCCGCATCCCACTCGAAAATTTGTTGGGTGAGGAAAACAGCGGTTTCAAACAATTCCTCACCGTGCTCGACGGCGGTCGAATCTCCATCGGTTCGATGGCGCTCGGTCTGGCGGAAGGGGCGTACCTTGCGGCAGTCAAGTACTCGAAGGAACGCCACCAATTTGGCCAACCGATTTCCGATTTTCAATCGACCCAAATGAAACTCGCGACAATGGCAACGGAAATCGAAGCGGCGCGCCATTTGGTTTACCATTCCGCGAAACTCAAAGATGCTGGTCAGGATTACGTTAAATATTCCTCAATGGCGAAGTTATATGCGAGTGAAGTTTCGAGCCGCGTGACGCTTACCGCGATTCAAATTCATGGCGGCTACGGCTATTGCCGCGAATACGGCGTAGAGCGGATGATGCGCGACGCGAAGTTGTGTGAAATCGGCGAGGGGACGAGCGAAATTCAACGATTGGTGATAGCGCGGCAAATTCTCCACAACGAAAATGTACTCTGCTAGTTCCGGTATGAAGTGGTCAGTAGCATTATTCGTCGGGATGTTGGTTTTCACGGTTGCCGCATTTGCGGCAGACGATCCATTCAACCGGGTTGTACATTACAAGCATTACACCTTCACCACGGTTCGTAACAGCGACCAGCGGTCGGGGTGGTTAACGATTTTGCATAATGGTAAACTGCTGGAAACTGATTCCGGGTATGCGTTCCGTATCGAAGATTCTCTGCTCGACAAAAACATCCTTGGTAAAGACAAAGCGGCATTGGTCGTCGAAGAATTTACCGGCGGAGCGCACTGTTGCTTCGATTACACGGTCTATCAATTATCACCGACATTTAAGCGGATTACGCAACTCGATTTGGGAAATTTTGGCGGACGGTTCGAAGATGTCGATAACGACGGGCAATATGAATTGATTGCGGGCGATGACGGATTCGCGTATTGGGGAAATTACTCATTTGTCGAATCACCACGAATAGAAGCGATTCTAAGGTTCCGCAACGGCGCCTTCCATCTCGATGCCGGTGCGATGCGGGCGAAACTGCCGGGTGTGGATTCGTTGGAGCATATCAAAACCAAATTGAAGTCAGCGTATTGGAACGAGTTACCTCCGCGCGAATTGTGGGATGTGATGCTGCAATATGTGTATTGCGGCAAGATGTATGAAGCGGATGCGATTTACGACGAAGTCGTTCCGGCAAATTACAAGGACAAAGTGAAGTACAGTAAACTGTTTAAAGCGCAATTGAAAAAATGTCGGTTCTATCACGACGTAGAAGCGTTGAATAATGACGGAAAGTAGTTTTACCGGGACCAAACAGACGTTCGAAACGATTACCGGGCCGTTTCACATTGGCTCTTTCACATTGCATCTGATATCCGACGGATTGATGCGATTGTCGGGACAATCGATGTTCCGCACGACCGAGCAAGTGGATGACGTGCCGATTCCGAAGGCGAGCGAACGCCCGGAAGGGGAACACCGGCGCACCGGAAGGACGTTGGTCGGACTGAATGCGTTGTTGATTCAGGATGGCAAACACAACGTGCTGGTCGATACCGGAATTGGCAATAAACAAGAAGTGGCTGAGGGGAAATCGTACGAATTTGAACGTCCCCGCAAACTGCTGTCTGGGCTCGCTGAGCTCAGTTTGCAAGCGTCTGATATTACACATGTGATTAACACGCATCTCCATTTTGATCACTGCGGCGGCAACACCATCGCGGATGCAGACGGCAACTTGAGTCCGGCGTTTCCGAATGCGACTTATTTCATGGCGCGCGGTGAAGTGGAATATGCCCAGAACCCGCCTCCACGAGAACGGCGCGACTTTCCACTTGTGAATATTCTCCCGATATTGGAGAGTGGTCAAATGGAGCTGTGGGATCACGACGGTGAGTTACTACCCGGCATTGAAGTGCAGACGACGGGAGGACATACCCGCGACCATGCAATTGTCATTATTCGCAGTCGGAGGCGTGGCAATCCTGCCGCGCAAGAATTTGAGTCTGCGTGTTTCCTTGCCGATTTGATACCGACGGCGTCGCACCTGCATCCATCGTTGGTAATGAAGTATGATTTATTTCCCGACGATGTAAAGAAGTACAAACGAAGTTTGCTCGAGCGTGCGGTGAGAGAGAATTGGCTACTGCTATTCGACCATGCACCAAGAGTGAAGGCGGGACGGGTTGAGTTGGTGGAAAAAAGGTTTGTTTTTCGAGAAAAATAATTGAAACTATCTTATGAAACGGAAAATGCATTGTATCAAAATTTAACCATCAATGGCTGAATCTATCAAATCAGTTTATGCGTTAAGAGAAACCACGATTTTAATTTCGCGGTTTAATGATTTATTAAATAAAACTCAAGGCACTTTTAACTGGTTGGACCTTGGGTGTGGAAATGGCGAGGTTGTTAATCATCTTAACCATGTAGGGAGTCCAGAAAATAGAAACAGAGTTTGTTATACAGGTGTAGATGTCAATTCAACAGGTTTTAGCTCTATTCGAGAGTATGCTGTAACAGCAAATCTAAGACAAGTAAATCTTCTAAACGAAAACGTATACACTTCTCTAAATGATGTGATCGAATATGGACCATTTAACTTAATTACAATTATCAATTTGATTCATGAGCTTGATCCACTGAAAATTTTTGGACTTATTACGAAAGCAATAACTTTGTTAAATGATAATGGCCTTTTGTTTATATTCGATTGTGAAACGATTAAGAGTCCAGAATTGAATTCAATTCCATGGGAAGCGTCTGAATTTAGTTCACTGATTGGTATGATTTTTAAGTATTTTGCTGGTTGCAATCCAGCGGATTGGATCGCTTCTTATACACTTAGTTCAACTATCGCATGGGAATTAAGTTTCTCTAGAAATTATATAAACATACCCAATGAAGATTTAATAACTCTATTTACACGATCCAAAAATGAAGCAAGAGAGTTGGTTTTCGAAATACTTAATTCTAAAAAAGGCACTTGTCATGACAACCTAGTCGCACTATCTCGATCAGTAGCTGAAACTGGAAAGGAAAGTCAAGAAGCCCCACATGCGCTTCATGTATTTTGGGCAGTGAGTCATTATCTAGAGGATCATAATGAAAATACTTATCATTAACTCGACCAGCGAAGAATATTTGTTTGTGCTAAAACGTGAACTATCACTAAAAGGGTATAGTATAACTTCTACAGATGATGCAATTTCAATTGGCGAAAGCTGGTTAGAGAGCATTCATTCACAAATTAGAACTAGTGATGTAGTAATTTTGTTTCTTTCGAAGGAAAAGCCAAGTACATTGTTCGAGGCTGGATTGATATATGCTTCTTTGAAACCGATACTTCTGGTGGCTAGTGACGATGAAGATATACCATCAACACTTAATAATTTTCCAATGAT
>CAZPUW010000086.1:0-9291 GCA_964589795.1 uncultured bacterium | reverse complement strand
CGCAAATATGCAACTCCAATTGTCTGAGTTCATCGGTCAACTCTGGCAGCCCGAATTGTTCAACCGTTGGGAAACCTATGTAATCGGTTATGCTATGTTGTGCATCGCACTCCATCTTTCCCCTTCAATAACTGACTGGAAAAATTTCCGCAAACCGCTTATTGTAATCATCCTCGTACTTCTAATAGGATGCTTGGTATTGACTTTCTTCCCAAGCATGTTGCCAACCCTTCAATTGGTCACTATTCATATCGTTACTTGGTTTCTACCGGTTTGGTTATTCGTAACTCTGATGGTAGTAATAGCAACTGCTCCGATAATCATAATTACTCAGTTTTTTATAAAAAGATAATGCAATGAGACACACTAAATGCGCGCACCTTTCCAAATACTCTTGTTTCCTTTCCGAAAACGACCGACTGGCGAGTTTGAATTTGCTGCGCTAAAACGTGCAGATGACGGAAATTGGCAGGCGATATCAGGTGGTGGAGAAGGCGACGAAACTCCAGAACAAACCGCTGTTCGGGAAGGTATCGAAGAAGCGGGAATAAATGATAAAATGAAATTCTATCGCCTCGATTCAATCAACACGATACCAAAACACAATTTTCAACCAAACCAACAATGGCCGCTCGATCTTTTGGTTGTACCTGAATATACCTTTGCAATCGATTGCACCGGATTCGAATTAAAGTTATCGGCTGAACATACCCGATTATATTGGGGCTCGTTTTCAGAAATGCACCGCCAATTCACGTGGGATTCCAATCGAAATGCACTGTGGGAACTACACGAGCGCTTGCAAAAAGATCTCCTCGCCGACCGGTTATTTAACCAAAATCACTAAACAAATCTCAGTTGCATTCGTCGTTCACTTTGTTTATAATTGATACTGAGTATCAAATAGTGGAAATATGACTAAATCTGATTTAAGGACTGCCGGACTCTCTGCGACGCAAGTTCGTATCGTTTTGCTTGATGCGTTACGCGAAGCGGGAACACCACTATCTGCAGACGATTTAGGCAATCGGTTAGCCGCTCAAGGACACCACGCCGGTCGTGCCTCGCTGTTCCGAAATTTGACCGCATTCACTAAATCAGGCCTTGCCGAACGTATCGAGACCGATGAACGTGGGAGCCGCTATATCGCCTGCGAACGTGGACATCACGAACACCACCATCACATTATCTGTCAGCAATGTCATCACACTGAATCGGTACGTATCTGTCTCAACCCGGCACAATTACACCAAATCGAAACAAATACGAACTACCGAATTACGGGGCATTCGCTAACTTTATACGGTCTGTGCAAAATTTGTATGCGACGAAAGAAATAGCCGATGAGCCACCACTACATTTTGTTAACGCTTTTTAGTTCAACCTATCTGACGATGCCTGCATTTACCCTCTCCTTCGCCACGTTGCTTTCCACCACTTTAGGTGGTCTCTTCGCTGTCCATTTCAAAAATAAATTGAATTACATCATGGGCTTTACCGCCGGTGTGCTTCTAAGTGTTGTCTGTTTCGACATCTTTCCCGAGATAATAAATCAGGTGGCTGATAATCACCTTTCTCCCACTGCACCAATGATAGCGTTAGTTATCGGTTTCCTGCTGTTCCACATCTTCGAAAAAGTAATTGTCATCCATCATTCGCACGAAGGGGAATATGCCGCTCACTCCCATCCCCATGTCGGCAAATTGGCTGCTGTCGCCCTAATCGGTCACAGTTTAATGGACGGGATTGGAATTGGGTTAGGGTTTCAGGTTAGTCGGGAAGTCGGGTTCTTGGTCGCACTTGCTGTTATTTCTCACGACTTTACTGATGGCATGAATACAGTCACCCTGATGTTGAGCCACCAAAACAGCACAAGGAGTGCCCGGGCTTTTCTGCTTGCGGATGCTCTTGCACCGATGGTCGGTGTGTTTGTCACTCTGTTGTTCACCGTCTCTTCATATTTCTTGCTATTGTATTTAGGGTTTTTCGCCGGGTTTCTACTCTATATCGGAGTTAGCGATATTCTACCCCAAGCCCATAGCCAGAGAAGTTCATTTCCCTTAATTGGACTGACCGTTTTGGGTGTTGCGTTCATTTTTATCGTAACACGTTTTGTGTAATGTTCATACGTAAACCAATTTACCATTTTATCTGTAAATGACCCGGTTTCGATTTGTGATTTTCGTTCTACTTAGATAACTTTTTATTCTTATACACATTACAAGAGGTAATCCCATGGAAATCATCGACCTATTTGCCCGTGAAGTTCTCGATTCGCGCGGTAACCCTACTATTGAAGTCGAAGCTGCGCTCGAAGACGGCACCGTCGCTTTGGCAATGGTCCCGTCAGGTGCATCGACTGGAATTCATGAAGCTCTCGAACTCCGGGATGGAGATAACGCCCGTTACAATGGAAAGGGAGTTCTTAAAGCAGTTGATAATGTGAATGATTTAATTGCTCCGAAGTTGATAGGAATGGATGCCAGCGACCAAATCGCAATTGACGAAACAATGATTGAGTTGGATGGCACGGAAAACAAAGCGAAACTCGGCGCTAACGCCATTCTTGGGGTTTCGATGGCGGTAGCCCGCGCTTCCGCCGATGCAATCCAGATGCCCCTATATCGGTATTTAGGTGGTGTCGGTGCCCGGTATTTGCCAATACCCATGATGAACGTATTGAACGGTGGCGCTCATGCCCAATCGAAAGTGGACTTTCAGGAATTCATGCTCTATCCGAAAGGTTTCGACAGTTTCCGTGAAGCACTTCGCGCTGGTGCTGAAACTTTTCACGCACTAAAGAAAGTGTTAAAGGCGAAGGGGTACGCAACCGGCGTTGGCGATGAAGGTGGGTATGCCCCTGATTTAGCCGCCAATGAAATGGCAATCGAGCTGATTCTCGAAGCAATTACCGCCGCCGGTTACAAACCCGGCGAACAAATTGCTTTGGCAATGGATGTCGCAGCCAGTGAATTTTACGACGACAAGAAAAAATTGTATGTCCTCAAAGGCGAAGGTAAAGAACTCACGTCCGATCAGATGATAAAGCTCTACCACGAGTGGGTTCACAAATACCCGATTGTTTCGATTGAAGACGGTATGGCTGAAGACGATTGGGATGGTTGGATTGCTCTTACCGAAGAACTTGCCGACGAAATTCAATTGGTCGGCGATGATATTTTTGTGACAAATCCCGAACGGTTGGATGAAGGAATCGAAAAAGGTGTCGCCAATTCGATTTTGATTAAACTCAACCAAATCGGTACGGTCACCGAAACGCTTGAAACAATTGAACTGGCGAAAATCAATAGTTACGCTTGTGTCATTAGCCACCGCAGCGGTGAAACCGAAGACACTACAATTGCCGATTTGGTCGTTGCCACGAATGTCGGGCAGATTAAAACCGGTAGTGCCTCCCGGAGTGAGCGTATCGCTAAATACAATCGGCTTCTTCGCATTGAAGAAGAACTTGGCGATACCGGTATTTTCTACGGAACACAGTTATAATTCAAATTCTAATTAACCGGCGGGAGTGCAACCACTCCCGCTTTTCATCGTAATCGGAACCATTATGCGATATACAGTAGTAGGTGCTGGTGCCGCAGGGCTGGCAGCTGTTCGGGCGATAATTCGCGAAGAAAAGTCCGCCGAAATCACGGTGATCAGTGCCGACCAGACACCCTTTTATTTTAGGCCGATGCTGGTCGATTTGTTCAACCGTGAACAATTCCAACACGACGTAAAGACACCACCGACTGTGTATGAAAATGTCACATGGAAACTGGGTTCCCGCGTAAAATCAGTCGAACCGAAATCCAACCGGATTACCCTTACGTCAGGCGAAACGGTTCAATACGATTTTTTAATCCTTGCTTCGGGTTCAATTCCCGATTTAGATTTTATATCTCCATTTCGGCAATATGTCCGCACCTTACACAACTACTCGGACATTCTCCGGCTGAAGCAAACTCTTGGTAAGGGACAAGTATTGGTTCTCGGCGGTGGTTATATCGCCGTCGAAATCATCCGACAGTTGGTAAATCACGGCAACAAAGTCGTGTATTTCGCCCGGCCAGACTTATTCTGGTCCCGCGAGTTACCGGGTGTGACAGCACGCGAAATCGAGCAACTCCTCGTCAACACTGGAGTCCCGCCGCAATTTGGCGTCGAAGTCGCCGATATATTCGATGTGGATGGTAAAACATTAAGTGTGCTTAGTACCGGTGGAAAAACATTACAAGTCGAAACGATTATCGCTGCGCCCGCGGAAACCCCGAACACCAAATACCTAAAGGGTTCGGGTATCCGTTGTGAAGATGGTATTATCGTCGATGAAGAACTAAAGACAAACTTCCCAAACGTTTTCGCGTGTGGCGATTGTGCTCAGGTACTGGACGTTAAAAATCAAGTGAATCGAATCAACTTCGGTTGGCGTAGTGCTGAGAAGCAAGGTGAAATCGCTGGACAAAATGCCGTCGGGAGAAATAGCGTATATATCCCGAATTCTGATGATTTCTATTTCCTCGATTTATTGGGTAAATCCCTGTTTGACCGTTGGGTGGGAAATCCCCACGAAGCTGAAGCTTAATTAGTTACAATCGCTGTTTTACGGGTTTCTGACTCGTATTACTTAGTAGTTAGCTTTAAGGTGTTTCGATGTTATGTTTTCGCTTTAACAGCCCCTCTTGGGTTGTAGTCGCATTCTCTTTTATCGCGTTGTCTGCTTTCGCCGAAATCGGTCCACAATCCGTCACAACGCTCAATGGTAAATCCGTTACAATCGGCGGTGCCGGCGATAAACCGACGTTGGTATTTATCCTTGCGACTCGTTGCCCGGTTTCCAATGCATATAATGATCGTATGGAAAGTATCGACACCACATACGCCGAACGTATGACAATCGTCGGTGTAAACCCGAACGAAACCGAAAGCAATGCCGAAGTCGCGTCGCACGCTAAAGAAAATGGACTAACATTCCCAATTTATCGTGACCCGGCTTTTACTCTTTCCGATGCGTGGAAAGTTAAAGTGACACCGCAAGCGTTTCTCTTCGACAATTCCGGCAAGCTATATTACTCTGGACGGATTGACGATAATCAGGAAGAAGCGAAGGTAAAATCCCAGGATTTACGTGATTCTATTGAACGTCTCCTTGCCGGTAAACCAAGTATCAACAGCGAATCGCATCCATTCGGATGTTCCATAAAACGGTTATCAAAATAGTAAATGAATACACTCTACCACCCCCATCTTGACCCTTCCAAAACAATTTGTAACGACCTCCCTGATACCGAGCGAAAGCACCTTCGTTCCCTACGCGCAAATGCCGGCGAACAATACCGAATAGTCGATGGCAACGGCACGGCCGTTGTTGGCTGTCTAAAACAGTTTGACCGTGACTCTTGTATCATCGACCATCTGGAACCCGCTCCTTCTTATGAACCTGAAAGCGAACGCATTCTTGTATTGGGAAAGCTTGCACAACCTAAATTAGATGCGGTTGTAGAATCACTCACACCACTCGGTTTGTCGAAACTGCTGATTATCGAAACCGAATATACCCAACCATTCACGATCCGGACTGATAGGTTGTCGAAAATCGCCGAAACAGCTATGAAACAGTGTCGGCGGTCGAAGTTGCCCCAAATAATCAATGGTGAACGGGGTAGTGGATTGAAATGGACCGAATGTATCGCGTTTCTCGAATACCTTTCTGGTGAGTATTCGCGGCTCGTAGCAGATCAATCGGGTAAACCCATTCATACTTTACCAAAATCCACAACAAACAATAATATCATCGCTATCGGCCCCGAAGGCGGTTTTACCGCAAATGAAACGAAACAACTGTTGACGCTGCATTTTATCCCGGTGACGCTTGGCGACCGGATTCTCAGGGCGGAATTAGCTTCAATCGTTACATTCGCAAATCTGCTATAATCTTTTTATCTTTCGCTCCAGTCCTCTTTTCACGTCATACTGCAACTTGTCGTTTATTTGGCGCCACTATACAAGGATACCAGTTTTTCAATACTTTAGAATAAACCAACTATGCCGGCTTTTGATAACATCGAAGAAGAAATTCCCCAAACTGTTTCACTAAAAAAACGTGTTACTGCTGTTAAACGCGTATTGCCATACACTCTGCCCTATCGAAGCAAATTTTATATTGGTGGTGTGCTAATGCTTTTAGCCACCGGTGCCACAGTCTGTCAACCCTTGATTTTTCGGCACATCTTCGACACAAATCTCCCTGAACACGATACTCTTGGGGTAATATTTTCTTCTTCCGTTTATCTATTTCTGCTCGCTGGAGCAACTACTTTCCGGTACTTCCAAAACATTCTACTCGGAACCGCCGGGGTGAATGTTGTGAATGATTTAAAGCGCGTAGTTTTTGACAAAATCGTAACTTTCGAATTGGCATACTATGACAAAAACCCGGTAGGACGCCTTGTCTCACGTGTCGAATCGGATTGTGAACGACTCGTCGGGTTGTTCACTTCGGTTGGCCTCCAAATTATTTCAACGATATTACTCGTAATTGGCATTCTTTCTGTTTTGTATCCTATCGACTGGCGACTCGCGGTATCGCTTAACCTGATTGTAATTATCGTAGTTACAGCGGCTTTGATTTTCTTTCGTAAAATGCGTCCCGTGTTTCGTGAGGAACGTGCGAAAATAGCCGCTGTTACCGCCGTAGTTACCGAGTTTACCCAAGGTGCTCGATTGTTGCGCCTCATGGGCAGGGAAGCGTATGCCGAGAAACGTCTGAGTGATGTAAATGCTGATAAAGTTAAATTCCTGATTGGAATCTTTTTCAAGTTTACAATGTTTTTCCTACCCTTGGGGTTGCTAAATGTCGCCGCTGTCGGTGGTATGCTTTGGATCGGTGCCGATTGGACTCGCGTCGGAGCATTCAGTATCGGTGTCGTTGTCATGTTCGCGCAATACCTAACACAGCTATTTCAACCGTTATTCGAAATGACAGAACAGTTGGGTGAAATCCAACGTGCGCTTGGTTCCGCTGACCGTATTCTTGAGTTATTGGATAGAACGCCGGTAGTTGACAATCCCGTTGTTATTACAAAACTACCACCATTCACAACCGGCATCGAATTGAAAAATGTCCGGTTCGCCTATGATCCGAATAAACCGGTACTAAAAAACGTGTCGCTGTCCATTCCGAAAGGAAAGCGCATTGCGATTGTCGGTCCCACCGGTGGTGGTAAATCGACGATTATTAACTTACTCTGTCGCTTCTATGATCCTGACGAGGGGGTTATTTATTGGGACGGTATCGATCTACGCAACCTATCTCAAAATGATTTGCGGTCACGAATTGGGCTTGTATTGCAGGACCTGTATCTCTTTCCCGGAACCGTCGAAGAAAATCTGAAAGTGATGCGAACGGATGTATCGCGAGAGCGTGTCCAGCGCGCAATTGATCGTCTCGGAACGGGTAAACTTATCGCCAAACTGCCAAACGGACTCGATACTGTTTTTGCCGAACGCAGTGCGAATATTTCTTATGGCGAGCGTCAACTCATCGCGTTCACCCGTGCTCTGGTATTCGATCCCGAACTCCTCATTCTTGATGAAGCGACTTCGAGTGTAGACCCGGAAACCGAACGGAATATCGAAGACTCCTTGCAAACACTGTTAGCCGGACGAACTTCCGTAATAGTAGCTCACCGCTTATCGACGATCCGAAATGCCGATGCGATTGCTGTGGTTAAAGGGGGAGAAATAATCGAACTCGGCACCCACGAGCAACTACTTGCGAAAGGTGGGTTCTATACCCGCTTGTACCGTATCCAATTCCCGGAGATAGCACATGTCGCAGCTTGATTTCGGGTGGTTGGCAAAGTATTGGAAGCAGAAACGCCGTCTGATGACGGTGGTAGTATTGCTCACGGTTTTCTCTATCGCAGCGCGAACAACTTACCCGCTGATGTTCAAGTTTGTGCTCGATAAACTCACCACGCACGCTCCACCAGCGGTAATACGCCACTGGGTCTGGTTACTGATAGCGGTCGGACTTTATCAGGGATTGATGTTCGCAATCTTGCCGAACTCACGCGCCTACGGCAACCTCGTATTTGGTCGCTTGATGCGTGAGACGATTTTCCGGCGAATTCTTCGCAAGGGCTACGACTTCTTTCTCAAATACCGTACAGGTGACTTAATAACACGCCTCACTGACGACATCGAAGGGAATGACTTAAAACTCGCGTGGTACAGTTGTAGCGGCGTGATGCGTCCGATTGAGATGTCGTTCGTTATCCTATTCTCATTGTGTGTCATGTTTTCATTCAGTTGGAAATTGACGCTTCTCGTATTTATTCCGCTTCCGTTCTTTATTTGGTTGCTTTCCCATACCATGAAACAACTTGAAGAACGCACCCGGAAACGTCAGGAAGCAATCAGCGAAATAAACGACTTTTTAGAAACCACCTTCAGCGGGATTAGGATTGTCAAGGGATTTTGTGCCGAAAACCAATTGGGTGAACACTTATCCGAATCTCTGAAACGAAGAGTTACGGCGGAAGTCAGTTTTATTCGAATAAACGCAATGGTACAAACCGTTGGGATGTTGGTACAGAATTTCGGTGTCGTGATAGTGCTTTTTGTTGGTGGTGTGCTGACTATCCGCGGTGAAATGACGGTAGGTAGTTTCTTCGCCTTTGCGAACTATTTCCAGTTTCTTATCGAACCCATTTTTACTATCGGGTTCTTTTTCGCACAAACAAAAATCAATTTTGCTTATGTCGATCGATTGAAAGAGGTCGAGAACTACCCTGAGCAAACTCATACAGCGACCCAATCTCCGGGTCAGTTCCAACGGTTGGAATTCAAGAATGTCGGTAGCCGATTCCCTAATGCGGAAAAAATGGTCTTATCCGACGTCTCTTTCAATATTTCACCGGAAAAGACAATTGCGATTGTTGGTCCAATTGGTTCCGGCAAATCGACACTGCTTGATGTTGCTCTCGGTGAGTTACCAGTTGAAACAGGTGGGGTATTTTGGAACGGCCAACTTATCGATTCAGTCGATAACCGGCAACGGTTATCACAAATAAGTATTGTTACCCAAGAACCACTTTTATTTAGTGAAACTGTATCCGAAAATATCCGGCTCGGAGATAACCAGATTGACGAAACCGGCGTCCAGCTCGCTGTTCAATATTCACGGCTAACCGATGAAATGCGCCTGTTTCCCAATGGCTTAGAAACACTTTTAGGACAACGTGGCATCGAATTGAGTGGAGGCCAAAAACAACGCTTGGCATT
>CAZPUW010000085.1:0-9332 GCA_964589795.1 uncultured bacterium | reverse complement strand
GCGTTGCATACAATTCGAGAATCTGTTTTGCCATATCGCCCGCCATCTTGCGGGCTTTCGTGCGAAGGTTTGTCCACTCCGCGCCGCCGATTTTCGATAGTGCCGGTTCGCCGTCTTCCGCGCGGTACGGTTGGAGTTTCGAGAATTGCTCCATCCGCACATACACCGACACGCCACCATAAAAACCTATCTTGAAACAATCCTGCTCGCTGTCCGCAACCTTGATTCTTTCAATACCGTCGAACCGTCCCACCCCGTGATCGACGTGAACAACGTGGTCGCCGCGCCGCATCCCTTCCAGTTGCCGTTTCGCTTCACCCGTCGGTAGGAACTTACGATGACGCCCCCGCCGCCGTGTTCGACCGAACAATTGATGCTCGGTAAACAACATCAATTTCGCTTCCGCAATCGAAAATCCTCGATGAAGTGAGGGAACGAGTATCGGCAATTCAGTCAGCGCTGTGTCTTCATGTTCATCGAATAAATCGTAGAGCCGCTCCCGTTGCCGTTCCGAATCACACAGCAAAAACGCGTTCCAACTTTGCGCTTTCAACCGCCGGAATGCCCCTTCGAATAAATTCAAATCACCGCGAAATTCTTCCAACGGTTGTCGTTTTATCGGTATCGTGACTTCTTCCGAGTCCGGTAGCCGCGGTAATCCTGCCGCGGTATTTTCTTGTTTATTTTCTTCCTCATTTTCTTCAGAAGAGAGTTCATCTTTTTTGAATGTCGAGAATTGTAATTTCCCGAATCGTCCCATGGCGGCAACGGCGTCTTTTGCCGGCAAATATGGTGCATGTTCGATTTCAGGACGTTCGATAACGGCACGGTGCCAGTCCCGCCATGCAAATGATACTCCCGCCGCATCCGCCACCACCACCCGAGTCGTCTGCGGTGAGAGTTGATTCAAGATGAACGAGTTATCGCTCGTGATTGGGGAGTGGATTCGAACTTTCGCCGTTTGCACTTCTTCAACCGACCGCTGTGTGTCGGCATCGACCCACCGTAGTGAAACGATTTCGATATCATCCAATTCGATTCGTAGAAACCGTTGTTCACCCCATCCGAACAAATCGAAGATACCGCCGCGTCGCGCAAATTCTTCCGGCTCCGATACCATCGTTTCCCGTTCGAATCCAGCATTTACCAATTGTTCCGATAGCT
Source organism: uncultured bacterium (assembly GCA_964589795.1). GTDB lineage: Bacteria > Electryoneota > JAOADG01 > JAOADG01 > JAOADG01. Next base: position 8,168 of record CAZPUW010000085.1, on the reverse strand, counting down.
CTTCCGGATCAAGTAAATCACCGATTTTGAACACGAGTGGTGGTTTTGGTTCAGCAATTCCTTCGAGCAAAACCACTGCTGGTACGACCACCACCACCGCACCGCCATTCGCCGATTTCGATGCAAACAACCGTTCCAATGCAATGGCGCGCTCGCTTCGCTCATTTGGTGGTGCACCTGCGGAATCACCCGGAAACGCTTCCCGCTGTGGACACAAAAACACTTGGTCGGGACACAAACTCATCAAATCATCATGGAGCGCTTCTGCTTCCGTCCGGTTCGACGCAATCGCTACGATGCGCTCGATACCGCGTGCATCCGCTTCGTGCAATGTCATTGCCGTCAACAGTGCCGGAAGTGAATCGGTTTCACCGGGGATGCGGGTCGATAGTCCGCGCAGAGTGCGTTCGACTGCGCGATCGATTGATTCGCAGTGCAGGGAGGGGTGGAGTGCTTCTAACAGTGTCATGCTATAAAAGAATCTTTTTGTTGATTTGTAAGAAATCGTCAACTACAAAATCCCCACAGTGCGAGAGCACAGGGGGGACGGTTGGGTGTAGTAATATAAGAAATGTTAACGGAATTGCAACTCAATAAAAAGGGCGAGTGTTGTTCTCGCCCTTTAGTGCTAATTGACAACAATGTCAGGGATGCAGTGTTATCGATTGGTTGTTAGTGTTCGGTAAATTGAACTCTATTCCATTTCGCCATGTATAATTCGGATCGGTAAGACCGGAAGTGTGGCCATAAATTACAGTGCTACTGAATGCATTGTAATAACCAAGTGTGTATGTTATACCGTCCGAGGGAATATTTGCCGAAGTAGAAATTTGATAAGATGTTTGGTAATTGACGTCGAATTGATAAAATGTGTAGGTACTTGTATTCCTTATTTTCAGGAGAAAATATGTGGAAGGAACGTTGAAAGTTTGGCGATAAGTGGTTACTGAATCCACATTAACGGTAAAAGCACTCCATGAAAGATCGAGACCAAGGACCACGTTGCTACCGTTTCGTACGGCAGTCTCTGCAGATATAGTTACGGTATGTGGATTGTCTGCATAATGATAAGTAGTACTGTCTCCGGGTAGAATTCCTCTGATATCATTACCAATTTGACAAACAGTTGAATAAGGTGCTTTGTTTACACAAACAAAGTCCAGTGTTCGATGTTGTTGTGCAGCAGTCAGAGAGATTGATTGATTTGTACCATTTCCTAAGTTAAAGTCGGTGCCTTGGTGCCAAATTAATGATAGTGGCGAAGGCGAAACCAAATGAGCATAAATTGCCGTTCCTGACGAACCGGGGTAAAACCCTAAGCTACCTTGAGATCGCACTGCTCCACTGGATAAATTCACGTTTACCGTTGATTCATTACTGGCTAAGTAATTCACTTTTATTTGATCAATTACATAACCAGTTTGGTTCTGTATGACGAGGGCAAAATAGTTTGAATTCAGGTTAATCACATATCGTGAATTTGTCGAGCTAACGTTTCGAAGCGTATCTACGATAGGAACTGAAGTGCCGATCAGCTGATTGTTTCCATCTAAAACATAAACATGACCTGAAAGGGGAATAGACCCGGGATTATCGTTATAATGTAGAATGATCGAATCAGATGGATTAATAGTTCGGTTTGTGTCTCGCACCATTATTTCTGCAATACCGAGAGTATTGTTTACGATGTGGATATCTGTTGGTTGCGGGGCGGGTGCAGTAGGCGAGTTAGAGCTTTTCGAACAACCAATTATTAGCAAAACAGCGAAGAAAAATGCCGAAACGAGGTATTTCATTGCTAGTCTCCTTGAAGGTTAAATACGTTAATTGCGTATTTGTAGTTCCTAAAATATGTGAATAATTATTGTTGAACAATAATAAATTGTGAAAAATAAATAACACAAAAATTATCTTATTTGATCTATTCCGTCAGTATCGCATGCACCTTATCAATCAAATCATCCACCATAAATGGTTTCTGTTGGAACGAAAGTTTCGTGTCAGAGAGTTGTGCAACCATATCCGATTCATCGTAACCGGAAACAAATAAAACCGGAATCGTTTTATTAAATTCCCGTAGTGCATGGTACACGTCGATACCACTCATTCGCGGCATCACAATGTCGAGTAATAATAAGTCGTAGGTCTCAGTACTCAACTTGTGCAAACCATCTTCACCGCCGCCCGCTTCATCCACCGTGAACCCGATTGATTCGAGCACGTCACGTGTCAATGTGCGAACCATCTCTTCATCATCCACGATGAGTACTTTCTTCGCAGTCACGCTCCACGGTTCGTGGTACACCTCTTTCGGTGCCGCTGGTATAATGTGTTTCGCTTCGTCGGAGATGGACGCAAATGCGATGGTCACGCACGCTCCGGCATTCGGACGGTTACTCAAATAAATTTTTCCGTTATGCCGCGCGACGATTCCAAATACTGCCGCCAGTCCCAATCCGCGTCCTGTCCCTTTGGTTGAGTTGAATGGTTCACCCGGATGTTCAAGAATCTGCGGTGGGAATCCCGGCCCGTTATCGAACACGCGTAACCACACAATTTCCGTATCGAATTCATTATGTTCCAGTTCCGGTGAAACTGCGCCATATCCCGTCTGGAATGTTATCTGTCCTTTGCCGCCCAACGCTTCACTCGCGTTGATGCCGAGGTTCATCACGATTTGTTGTAGCTGAGTATCGTCGATAGCGATGCGCGGTAGTACCGGATTAAGTTGTAATGTAATATCGATATTTGGGGACATCGTGACGCGAAGCAGTTGCTGAACTTCTTTCACAATCTCATTGATATCCACTGATACCACTTGCGTCGAACCGCCGCGTGCATAAGCCAGTAATTGTCGCACAAGTTCCGCGGCGCGCTTCGCGGATTCGAGAATCACCCGAAGCAACGGCAGGTGCGGCGATTTATCACCAATACGCTTCGTCATTAAATCTGCCGTTCCCATGATTCCGACCAACAGATTATTGAAATCGTGCGCAATCCCACCCGCAAACCGAATAACCAATTCACGGCGTTGCGATTCTATCATTTGTTCTTGTAGGAATCGACTCTCGGTGATATCGCGTAGCATTACCAATCGCTCGGTCGGCGAAATGGGAATGATTGTGATGGAATACGTCAACCGCTTGTTGCGAATTAAATGCGTTTCTTCCAACTCGGTGATTGACGATGGCAATTCAAGTAAATGTTGTCCGAATTCACCTAAGTATTCATCGAGCCGGTGTCCGATTAATTCGCGTATCTGCCCGCCGAATAACTTACTGGCAGATTTGTTCAGTCGTCGCACAGTTCCATTCGATGCCAAAACAAAAATCGGGTCTGGTATCGCATCAAAAGTCACCACCCAATTTGAACTTGCTCGCAATAGGGCTTGAAGTAACCGGGTATTATCCAGAGCGAGCGAAAGTTGTTCCGAGAATGAGCTGAGTAGAAGTAGTTGCGATTGACTGAAAGCTGCGGGATCGGAGTGTCCGATGAACAATATCCCGAGAACGGATTTTCTTGCCGTCAACGAATGGATAGCGAACGACCGAATCCCCAAATCTTCGATATGTTTGATTAATTTCTTCGGGAGATATTCGGATGAAGTGACTTGTGAGCAATAAATCCCTTCTTTCCCCTCACGCATGACTTTGTGAAGTTCCGGTCCCAATGCCTCGATTTTACTGGTGTCGATTGGGTCGCCGTATAACGCCTTCACTGTCACATTACGAACCCGCATCTGTTCTGGATCGAATATCAATACTGCACCATGCTCCGCGGAAACGGTTTCAAGGATAAGTTGCAGTGCCTCGTCTTCCAATCCTTCCACCGCTGAAACCGGCACAACTGGTTTGATTGCCTGACCGGGAGCCGCGGGCGTGGTAGTTGCGGTGTCACCCTGTAAGATTTTTTGTTCAATATTCTCAGCAGTCACCCGCGTCGCAAGCAAACTGGCAAATTGGTTATTCGCCGCAAGTTCTTCGTATGCTTGTCGCAGTGCATTTTCATTCGAGCGCCGTTCGGTAATATCGGTTAACAACGCGAGCGAACCTGAATATTCGCCATGTTCGTCGAGGAACGGTGTCGCGTTAATTTTAACTGTTCGAAGAGTACCATCGCCTCGCCGAATAATCGATTCGTAAGACGAGGCAATCTTTTTCCTTCGTGCTATGTTCGCTTCTGCGATAACTTGATGTTGTTCGTCCGGGAATAACATCAATGCGGAGTGGCCGACAAGTTCTTCGTTGCTGTATCCGACGATTTGGGTCGTTGCCGGATTTACTATCACTATCGTTTCGTCGGGATCGGTAACAATCACACCGTCGCCCAATTGATCGATTAGCGAGTGGTAACGTTGTTCGGCGGAAATGGTTTGGCGGTTGAGGCGAAGTAAATCAAGCTGACCGCCTATGATTCTGCTGAACAATTCGAAAATATGTGCTTGCTCGACATTAAATGTTTCCGATGCGCGAATCGGCTGGCTTAATACGATGACGCCCGCTGTTGCATTGTTACGGTCTTTTATCGGAATCGAAAGCAGGTCGTGGAATAATCCGATTGCCTCATTTTCCTGTGCTTCGACCGGAAATTGGCTGAGCATCGACATGAGTGGGAATTCATCGCACACGTCTCGTTCTTGGAACAAATAGCAATTGCCAAATTCAAAATTCGGTTGCAATACCCGTACGAATTCTTGTTCTACAGCACCACTTTGGAATTGTTCGCGGATGTGTTCTTCAAGTACTGTACGTTCACGATGGTCAGCGGTAGCATGGATAATGCTCATCGCCGGAAGTTGGTAGGATGTGGGGAATAAAAATCCTACTACGAACTTATACAGCCCCAATCTCGATAATTCTTGTATCGCCGAATCGAATACTTTCTTCAGCTCGTTCTGTGCCGACAATCGTGAAACCGAATCGAGTAACTGCGCGAGTTGTTGGTTCCGTCGCCGCCAGTCACGCATCGATTTATTGGTCGCGGTGGCATCGCGGGTAATCATGATTCCGCCGTTGATTTCCTCATTAGCGGTGTATTGTGGAAGGAATGAGCTTTCCAGCTCCAGTACGCGGTTCGCTGAGAAATAATGCCACGCAACTTTTAGAAACCGTTCGCCGGTGTAAATCGAAGTGATATCGGGGAGAAAATCATTCGGATCGGAATGCTCCAACAACATTTCATGTATCGAAGTAAATGCGGTACTTTTCTCCTGTATCGCAAACAAATTTTGTGCTGCCGGGTTCATTTTCTGTATTTCACCCGTCGTGTCCCACATGACGATAGCTACCGGAGTATTGTCGAAGATTTGACGAAAAGCGGTATCCGATTCGTGCGCCTGGTGAAGCATCTTGTAAGTTTCAGTACGATCTTCGATATGAACCAGAACGTATAGTTTACCATCTGCCCAGATTCGGCTTAGTTTGATCTCTGCCGTAAAACGTTCGTCGTCAATTCTTTTGCACGGTACTTCTGAGATTGAAAAATCGTTTTTGTCTAAGTCTACCTGCGCTCGGAACTCACTGACGATGCTCGGCCAATATTCCGGAGAAATAAAATCGGAAGCATATAAACCGGCAAGTTCGTCGTGAGGTAATCCGAGAATATGCCCGGCCGCAGGATTGGCGTTGATAATTTTGCCATCCCGGTCTTCGATTATTAAACCATTAGGGTTGAGTTCAAAGAAACTGCGGAATATCTCGCTGAACCGGATTTGTCCTTTTAGGTTCAATCGTTTGGGGAAATTGACGGTTTTATTCGTATCATCGGAAGCAAGAAATAGTATCAGGACAGTCTCGTCGGATTGCGGATAAACCGAAACAAATCCTTTGGTCAGAATGCCTTCCACAGGTTGTAAACGAAGGGCTTTGCCGCTTTCGGCAACCTGTTTGATGACGGTCAAAAGTTGAAAATCTATGTTACTCAATCTCGTAAAGATGCTAAGCGAGGAAATACTGTCAAAGGCAATAGCAGCCCCGTTGCGCGAGACCGCTTCCCCCGTCTTGGTAACGATCCAAGCTGGTTCCGGAATAGCACTAATGGGTTTTTCCGCTATCATTTGTTTTATCTTGACTTCCATAAGCTTTAAAGAATGTACGTTTTCCCCGTTCAATCGTCAATGGAATCTGGATGATTTAGGATAAAAACCTATGTTGCCAGTCACTTTATTTTTGGAAGCAGCGGCACAATACCCGTATTCACTCGCCCTTCGGACGCTCGGGTCGAACGGCTATTCTTTCACCTATGCACAATTATTGGACCGGGTTAAGCGTGTGTCCCACGCCCTTCGGTCAGAAATTGCCGAAAAAGGGGAACGGGTCGCATTGGTGGCTGAAAATTCACCATACTGGGGTGCCGCGTACCTGTCAATCATCGCTGCCGGTGCTACCGTCGTGCCGTTCGACATGAACCTGCCGCTGACGGAAATTGATTTTATCCTTCGTGATTCCGGTGCTTCTGTAATTGTTGCTTCCGAGACCGCTTTCGCTAAAATGTCCGCGTTACTTACTGAATCTTCAATAAAACGAATTCCAATCGCTGGCGATTTCCCTGCTCCTGAAACGTGGGAAGTCGGTGGGTTTGCCGAAAATGCCGCATTGGTCTACACCTCGGGTACGACCGGTGTCGCCAAAGGCGTAATGTTGTCCGGTGAGGCGATAACGTCGAATATTACCGGTGCCCGTGACCGGTTTCAGGTGGCCAATGAAGAGCGTTTCTTTTCCATTTTACCGCTTTACCATACATACGAATGTACCTGCGGTTTGTTGCTTCCCCTATCACTCGGGGCATCCGTTTCCTACGCCCGTTCGCTGAAACCGAATGAACTGTTGGAAGATGCCCGCACCGTGCGTCCCACCCTAATGCTCGCGGTGCCGCTTATCCTCGAGAAAATCAGAAACGGTATTTTCCGCAAAGCCCGTGAAACAACCCCGATACGCCATTGGATGTTCCATACTTTGCTTCGGCTTGGTTACCTAACTGCTAAACATCCCGGGGGTGGCTTGGGAGTTGGGTTATTCCGGTCGGTTCGCAAACAAATGGGTCTCGACCAAATAAAATTGTTGGTTAGTGGGGGGGCGGCACTTCCCCATTCAATCGAACGTGATTTTATGGCGCTTGGGTTTCCCATTTTGCAAGGGTATGGATTAAGCGAATGCGCGCCGCTCGTCGCCGTGAATAGCCCGTGGCAACACCGTTTCGGGTCGGTGGGGAAGCCACTCGGCTATGCCGAAACCCGCATCGAATCGCCGGATTCTGAGGGTGTTGGAATGCTGTATGTACGCGGCCCGATGGTGATGAACGGGTATTGGAATAATCCCGAAAAAACCACGGAGGTAATCGACAAAGATGGTTGGTTCAAAACCGGTGATTTAGGGAAAATTGATAACGACGGCATGCTGTATATCGTGGGTAGGCGCAAAGACGTTATCGTCACTGCCGCGGGTAAGAATATCTACCCCGAAACGCTCGAGCAGGCATTGCTCGAAGATGAACGTATCCTTGAAACTGTCGTCATCGGTCGTCCACGAAAACAAGGGCAGGGGGAGGAGATTGGCGTGATTATCGTGTTCAATCCCGATTGGATTGCCACCGAATCCGAGTCCCATCGAACCTACACCGACGAACAACTACAGCGATTGGCGGTAGATATCGTCGCCAAAGTCAACGAGGGGCAACCCGACTATCGTCGCATCACCCGTATTGAAGTTTCGAAAGAGGAATTGGAAAAAACCAACACAAGGAAGATTAGAAGATACAAATACAAATAATTTAGTTATATTGTTTCATAACGTAGTACCCCGATATTTCAAACGTGATTTACAACTGTAAGGGGAATTACAATGAAAACCTCGTTCTCTGCCTTACTGGCAATCGCATTTGTATCACTATTCTTCCCTTATTCCGCAAACTCGCAACCCACTGAAGGATTGATCGCATACTATCCTTTGAACGGCAATGCCAACGACGCCAGCGACTTCGGGCATAACGGCACAATAATCGGAAATGTTTCGGCTACAAGCGATCGATTCGCGTTCGTAAACAGCGCAATGCATTTCTCTGACAGTACGAGTAGAATATATGTCCCCTATACATCATCGTTGGATGTCTCGACTGTTTCGGTCAGCGCTTGGGTGAGAATTGATCAACTAACGAATTACATTCAAACATTT
>CAZPUW010000084.1:0-9346 GCA_964589795.1 uncultured bacterium | reverse complement strand
AAGTTGTGACTGGTCGACAATCGCCGGTACAATCATTGCCACAATTGCTGCGATAACCAGAAACGCACCCCCCATCATCAGCACTACCGCAATAGCGCGGGGTACACCCTTGTGCACCATCCACTCCACCGGAGGACGAAGCAGTACCAGTAAAAGCGCGCTAATCACTACCACCGGTATCAGCGGTTTCAATACCACCATCATGTACACGAGGAAGATACCGGTCATTACCCGCAAGATTGTCGTAACCGCCGAGTGTTCACGGTATTGCCACAGCAATACCACGAGCGCGACAAACGTAACAGGGGCGACTAATACTGTGCGGACACCGTAGAGAAAGGCGGCAATCAATCCTGCTGAGACAATAAGTAGTAAATAGTAGGTAATTCGATTCGATGTGTTTTCGGAATCTTTCATAAGTTCACCTTTAAGGTACTCAGTAAAGTAACTTGCGTTCGGTATCGCAACAAGAGAAAAGGCGGACATTTGTCCGCCTTTTCAATAACTCAGACCTTACGGTCAAAGCCATCATCTGACTACTTCACGAGGACAATCTTCCTGCTGGCGCTGAAACTGCCCGCATTCATCTTCACAAAGTAGATACCACTTGCCATCCGTGCGCCGTTCACCGTCGCGCGGTAGGTTCCGGTATTCAATTCGCCGTCCACCAATTGCGTAACAACCTGACCAGCCATGTTGTACACAGTCACGGTTACGTGCGAACGCATCGGTACTGCGAATTTAATTTCAGTGGTCGGGTTGAACGGATTTGGATACGCATTCGACAACTCGAAACTACCCGGCACTGTCGCCGAAGGAATTTCCCGTACCGAAGTGGTAGGAGTTACGATGGCGTGAATACGCCAGCACATAACTGTCGAATCGGCGCCCAACACGGAACCGTTGTAAGAATAAGAGTGACCCGGAATAAATACGCCGGACGCCGGATGTCCAACGACATGACACGTATCGCCCGAAGTCGCACCACTCACGAAAACCCAGAAGTTACCACTCACTTGAGTATTCGTAATCGTAGTAGTAAACCACGCCGGAATAGTCGCGGCGGGAGTAATCGACACCGGTGTCGTACGCAGCAAGGTACCCGGGGTACCGTTGTTGTCGGAATAGAGTTTGACATTCACGGTTTGCGAACCAGTGATGTCGCCATTGAATTGAATGGCATATCCAGTGACAAACCAGCTCGAACCGGGAATTGAATCTGCCGCCGGTGTAAACTTCACTGCCGGGCCGCTGCCAAACGGGTAGATCCCGATTTGGGTTAAGCGGTGAGAATCATATCCAAGCTCAAATGTATTCGCCGGGTTGACAAAAATAGTATCGGTGAATGTGGTCGGGTTGTTACCCAATGTATAATCGAAGTTCACGGCGTCATTGTCTGTTGTCACATCACCTGTCAATGTCGTGAATGCATTGACGACATAAGCACCTGCCGCAGACGGTGTCCAACCCCTTACCGCCTGACCAAGCGTTCCTGTCCGCAATACTACAGTCGAATTTGTACCGGAAGTAAGAGCAATCGGTGAAATCGTTGGGAACGAAGAACCGTTTACGCCCCAATGCAGTGCGATATTCGTCTGGTCATTTGAACCAAAATTCGTAACCCGAACCGTTCCTTTTGTCAGGAAACCAACGGTTGTGGGATACGGGATCGAGAGACGGGAAGCACCGGCATCGTTGGGTGCTAAACTCGATTCAACAATTGTAAAGTCGTCGATGTAGCAACCGGTTCCACTGCCGTTAAGATTGGCGGAATCACCATACGCAACAAATCGGAACTGCACGGTGTCCCCGCTCCACGGCGTTACGTCGCAAGAGGTGTCGCTTTGGAAACTGGGAGGAGTCGCTACGAAACCAACGCCGTGTTGGTAGAAACTCCAACCACCAAGCCCGGTTTCGGGACGGTAATAGTCGTAGAATAACCGGTGCCATCCGCTGTCGGGGTTCGTGCTCTTGACCCATAGATCAAATAAGTCGGTCAAGTTACTACCCGCCGCAGTAGGAACGTCTTCAAAGTCACATTTTACGTTAAATTGGTAGTGATAACGTTGTCCGGTCGGTAAAAAGATCCGTGGTGAAATTAGTGCGCTTTGGAAAAAGTTCGGATCTTCAGCTATTCGCATGCAATACGGTAACGTATGTCCACCTTCGGTGCTCTGATACCGTGTCCAGTTCGTCGGTGAAATCGACGCACCATTTATTGCCACCATGTCGGAGGGAGAAGCGTGTGTATCTGCGTCATTATATAAGTAGTCGGTTGCGCCATCGCTGATGCGAATCGAATCGACGATCATACCGAACATGGAATGGTCATCGTTGGTGTTGTAACCGGGATCCGAACAAAAGGCAAACCGGACTTTGAATTGCGAAACTCGCATCGCTTGCGTCAGTGTAAACGATACCGACCGCCAACCGTTCGAGGTGCCGCCCCATTCCGGGATATTTGTACCCATCCCGAATTCATAACCGAAACTATATGCTGAAGTAACGTTGTAAGCATATCCATTCGAAGCCGCCATCGGCATAACTGTCCAAGAGGTTCCGCCGTTGGTCGAATACCAAACGTTTGCACCATCCCAGCCATTATAAGGCGGTGAAGAGCCCGGGGTTTCACAATGGACGTTTACCTTGAAACCAAGAACCGGTGCTGTCGAGGTTGACAAGTCGATAGTTGGGGAAACGAGGTAATTCAAAGTGTGATCAATGTAACCGTAAACGCCGGTCGGAAAATTGGTCGTGTCGAAGCAACCCCACGAAAGGCCTGAACCGCCATACGCAAGGCGCCAATCGTGATGCCAATAACCGGTGGAGGCGGTCAGATTTTGCACCGTCCAACTGGTCGAATCCTGCTCGAAAGTATAAGTGACGAGGGTGTCCTCATCGAGTTCATCCACGGAAGAAACACGCGTGCCATTTTGATAGCTCGCGGGTCCGGTCTTAAAAATTGGGGTTTGCATCCTTGTTTCGCGGCGCGGAACGGCAAGCGCCGCCATAGCCATAACCAGTACCGCGATAAATAGATAACGTTTCATACTAACTCCCTTGCTAAGTAAGAACATCACAGAACGAGATGATGTAAATAGAGTGGACATTTTGTTGAAGAGTAATGGAATGTAGCACGTTTCAGCCAAGCTCGCAAGTCAAATATCATTTGAATAATGGGTTGAACCGCTTTTTGCGAAAATTTTTAAAATTATAGATTTCTATTAAAGTTAGCAGTTTTGTGGTGGAATTTTAGAGTAATTTTTTTGATGCCGTTACCACATTTTCTTCATCAAACCCTCAATTACGCTTGCCATAGGTCAATAATTCTCGTATCGTTATTCAATGAAGTGTTCTCCAATATGCAATTATAGATAACGAATGTTCGAAGGAGAACGTCGTGCAGCGTTTTTATGGCTCTCCGAGTGGTGGATACACACTGATTTATGCAGTGGCAATGTCCCTGCTTTTGCTTTTCTCTTCCCTTGCTTACTTGCAGTGGCAGGTATCGGCGCAATATGATGCGCGCCGCGAAATAGCCACTACGCAAGCTTATTACGTCGCCCAAGCCGCGGTGATTTCAATACCGCTTGCCTATATGCGGAATCGCAGCCCGGATGACTTAGCCACCTACGCACTTTATACTTTCCCCGATGGCACTATTCCCGGAATGGGAAGCTACCGGCGTCCGATGGTGGAAGCCGTGCAAACCTTTTCATCCATTCCCAATGCGACACTCGCCGGTTATGCCGCGGCGTTTAAACTCTCCGCGGTGGGAATAGTAACTTACAATGACTTTTTGAATCGGACTCATGAAGTGCGGCGAAAAGCCCAGCTCATGATTAAGCGGCAATACTTCAGCAATTATTTCTACCTAACCGATCTCGAAACGACCCGTGCCGGGCTTCATATTTATTTCTGGCAGTACGATACGCTCAAGGGTCGCGTCCACTCTAACGATCAAATTGCGCTCATCGGCGGCTATTTTACCCGACCGGTCAGTTCGTGTTACCCCGCTTTTCTTGGAGCGTGGTCGAATGCCACATTCCTGCAGGGATATCATCTGAGTGCCCCGCACATTGATTTTCCGTACAAAGCGTCATATTTGCGGGCGGCGGCAGCGGCGGCGGGGGCGTGGTTACCGGCAACCCTGAACCAAACTAATTATGCCCTTTATTTCCACGGTACCCAAGCCGACATGTGGTCGTGGGAAGCCGGAACACCCTCACCGTATCTAACACATGCACCAACCGGGATGCTGACTTGGACACCCTCTACCGACTATCCCATTTTCAGCGAGGGTGATTTATGGATAAGCGGTTACATAAATGGACGGGTAGGTATCGGATCGGAAAACACGATTAAGTTAATGGACAACTTAACGTATGAAGAGTGCCAGTCAGTGCCCTATTATCCCGATACAACCCGCTTCACCAACATGACTACGCTTATCAGTGAGGCATACGAACTGCCGCCCGACCCCATTAATGGTGAAACGGGAGTTATCGTTGCGAATACTGTTGCCAACGGCAGGGATAATGGTGCCGCGTATCCACAATCCGATCAAGCACATCGCGATATCGGTATCGATGCGATGATTATTGCATTAAATTCCACATTTGGAATCGAACAGGAGAATATCCCCGGCAGCCCATATCTTGGGCCGTCACCCGATGAACGCGGAATGATTTATATTCGCGGCGCGATTGCCCAACATCGTCGTGGTGTAGTGCATTGGTACTATAATGACGGGACAGGTTATAACAAGGGGTACTTGTACGACGAACGATTTAAGTATGTGCCGCCGCCGTTTATTATGGATGCAAGTTCCGCCGGAATGATTCAATGGGCGGTAGATGGCTGGGAAGATTTCCCCCGCCATCCCGGCGATGAGCGTAACGAGTAACTTTTTAAGAAATCTGAGTTATACAAACGCGGTTATTAACCGCGTTTTTTTTGTAAAAATATTGGACCAAATAAACGCCACACGTAATTGTTTATTTATGATATTTTATCGTTTCCGTATCACTGCTTACAAACACAAAGGGTACGCATGCCAAATATCTTAAATCCCGAATTGGAAAGTTATCTTCACCGGCTTGAAAATACCGTTCCACGTAGCGAAACACTACAAACGATGGAAACCTATGCGAAAGAGAAGAGCTTTCCCATTGTCGGCCCGTTGGTTGGCAGGATGATGGCGACGGTCGCATTGTCTATCGGTGCGAAGCGGGTATTGGAGTTGGGCAGCGGTTTCGGTTATTCGGCGATTTGGTTTGCGTGGGCGATTGGCAGAAATGGCTCGATTGTTTGTACCGACGGCGATGAAAAAAATCGCGGGATGGCACAGGAAAATTTCCGTAACGCGAAGGTTTCCACACCAATCGAATTCAAAGTGGGAGATGCGTTAAGTATTTCCCGCACGCTCTCCGGGCCGTTCGATATCGTTTTCTGCGACATCGACAAACACGAATATCCCGATGCGATAGATGAAGCCGCACGCTTATTGCATCCCGACGGTGTTTTCTTTACCGACAATACCTTATGGTCGGCAAAGATTGTCGACGTATCAATTACCGACAAATACACCGAAGGAGTACGCGAATTCAATCGCCGGTTGTTTACCGACCGCAGATTTTCTTCGACAATTCTACCGATACGGGATGGCGTTGCGATGGCGGTGAAAATCGGCCAATAAAAATGGTGCAATTTCTTGCACCAATTTTCTCACTTCGTTGTATTTACCGGTCGAACCGACAAAATCCGTTTCAATTTTATACCCAACCCCAGCGGTCGCTGCCGAATTGCGTCCCACGAATCACTACTGCTCGATCCGGCATACACCGTTACGTAATAAACTTCCTGTAAATTCACTAATCCATTAACATGTAAATAAGACGTATTTCCCACACCGGGTACGACAGACAATAACGACGGGGTCGCTAAATAATCCGCCTTCGAATACACCTTATATCCGGTAATCGCCACCGGTTGATTGTAGATGGTGGAATCGACCCGGCTCCATTGCAACTGAATGTCGTTACCGCTTTTGGTTATTAACAGCGTGCGCGGCGATTGTGGTATTCCCGATGAAACAGTAAATGTCGCGTTCGACCAATGCTGAGAATAATCGGTAAAATCGCCGATAAAGATTCTTGCGGTAGTCGTAGGGGGATACATCGGAGTCCACACAAAAGAACCATTTCCCGGTTGGATAGAGATACTGTCGGCACCCGGAAGAATTTGCAAAGAATCTGGATTCATGTCCGCGAGATCGTAAGCAATCGCGATACTCGCTTTATGATTCGAAAACCAACGAATCGTATCCTGATTGCCAATCGTCAATTGCTCGCCGCCGTTCGGATGAATAAGTGTTAACGTCCTCGTTAACACCGCCGTGTTCGCATTGGTTGTATCGACGACATTGGAAAATTCGCTGGATATCAAGCGGAAGCGCGTCGGATTCGAACCGCCGGTTACCTGCCAAACATACATATTCGTGGAAACGGGAACCGCACTGCCAATGGAGTTCCAGTTGACGCCGGGATAGTTCGAGTTTTCTGACAATAGAACCGTTGTCGATAAATCGGTCGTTGTCCAACGCAATGTATCGTTATCACCCACCCAGTCCGTATCGGCAACAGTGTGCGATAAAAATGTAATCGACGGTTGGATAATTCGGAATAAGTTTGCCGATGTCGCCGACGTTCCGACACCATTCGCAAATTCGATACGAACCCTTGCGTTCGAAGAACGTGGTGCAGTCGGTGTCCATAGAATCGAACCGGTGTTAGCTGTCGATGCAAACAGCGTATCCCAACTTCCCGATGGATAGTTACGGTTGAGAATAATTCTTACCAGACTGCTTGCCGCGTTCGTCGTCCATCGTATTGTATCGACCAATCCCACCCGCAACACTTCTCCGCCATTGGGGCGTTGAATTCCGCTAATAACCGGAGTGGTCAGCGCGAAGTTCGCATTGGATGTGTCGCCTTGTGCGGAATTTGCTGCATTATATACGCGAATCCGCGCAGTGGTCGATGCCGCACCACCGATTGCCCACGATTGGGTGCCGTCGTTCGTCGTACTCCCAATGAGCGTTTCCCACGGTCCGCCGGGATAGGTTCGATTCAATTGTAATCCGACATTTCCACCCACCATATTCGTTGTCCAAGTAACATTATGGGCGGTTCCGATTATCCAGTTTTCACCGCCATTGGGCGAAGTAACCTGAAAGGTTGGTGCGGAAAAATTCACTTGCACTGAATCGAGAAAAATATTGTCACCATATCCATTGTACCCGACAAAAGCGAATTGAACTCCGGTCGTCTGATAGGCGCTGGTCAGTGTAATGAGGTTTTGCCGCCAAGCCGTTGCTTCTTCGCCCGTACGATTCGCAAGCGTCGCACCACCCTGACGCCATAACGATGTCCATGCGCCACTATTATAGCGGCCCAATACAATTAACGAATCATAATAGCCGGTATAGAGCGCATAACTTGTATTGAAGGTTAAATTCGAAACCAACTCACCGGTGAAATTAAGGAGCGGTGTAAACAAAGAATCGTGCGATCCAACATTATTCACGTCGTAATAATCCAATTCAGCGGATGAGTTACCGCTGTATGTATGGGAAGACCAAATGCCGGCATTACGCCATGCCGTTGGCGGAAATGTTCCTTCGAAATATTCCGCCAATGAAGTTGGCGCGGGCGGTACCGTCGCAATGGTAAAATTCGCACTCGATGTATCTCCCACGGACAAATTAGCCGCATTCAATACTCTGATTCGCGCGGTCGTGGTAACGGCTCCGGTCACTGTCCAGTTGTAGGTCCATGTATTCGGCGTACTCGCAACAATCGTTTCCCACGTAGCCGAAGGATAACTCCGATTCAATTCAATTTTTACGTTCGCAATGGAACCCGATGTCGACCAGTAAATTGTATTCGTGGTTCCAATTTGCCACGATTCACCACCGTTGGGTGAAGTGATAAGAACAGGAGGACCAGCGACCGAACGCACCGCCGAATCCGCGTTGATTAAACCCACACCCAATTGTCCGATGTAGCCCGAATTTTGTGCATTGATGTTTGTTGCCGTTCTTCGTAACACCGCTTCGAGTGTGTCGGAAGTCATAGTAGGATGACGTGATAACACTAATGCTGCTACCGATGCCGCCGTTGGTGTCGCCATCGATGTCCCGCTCCAAGCCGCATAATCGGTGGCGTGGTACACGTTATTCGCCATCGTCGACCAGATATTGACACCCGGTGCGGAAATATCGACCCATGTTCCATAATTCGAGAACGACGCACGGACATTGCCGACATCAAGAGCCGCCACCGCCATCACGCCGGTGTAAGCACCCGGATAAGACATCGTACTGGTATTATTATTTCCCGCCGCAGCTAACACAAGACAGTTATGACTGCGGGCATACGTGATAGCGGTTTGATATGCTGCATCAGAACCTGTTCCACCAAAACTGATACTAATGATTCGGGCGCCTCTTAGAATCGCATATTGAATCGCCGCTTCGAAATCATCGTCAAATCCGCTGCCATAAAGCGCATTTGTGTTATCCACCCACCCGAAACCGGCTCTCACACAAATCGTCTTCACATTATAACTTGCCGCGGCAACACCAACTCCGTTATTGGTACTCGCCGCAATCGAACCGCAGACGTGAGTACCATGGCCCATAACGTCCATTGGGTTATTATTCCGCGTGCTGTATTGTTCACCGGTTGCGGCAAGCCCACCGGAAATCTCGGTGTAGCTGTGCGAAACAAAATTCCAACCGATTACGTCATCGATGAACCCATTACCGTCCGCATCGTTTCCGTTGTTATCGGCAGTGGTAAATCTTCCGTCATGGTTCACATCTTCCAGCGGATTTACCATTATGTTCGGCCAAAGGTCAGGATGATTGTAATTGACTCCGGTATCAATGGTGACTGCCAGAACCGTACTATCGCCGCGTTGTACATTCCACGCCTGACGGGCATGGCAAGTATCGATACCCCAAGAATTCATTCCGCTGAGACTCCAGTCGTTGGGGGTATAGTCGATGTCACGACGATAAATCGGAGCGGCATCTTCAATAATGGAAAGCGATTTGAATTCTTCGGACAGTTTATATGGATCCGTCCAACCAGCACTCATTGGAATGATGAAACGGTACTCGCGTTCCATTCCCAACTGTTGAAATGTCGGGTCGGCAAGGGAAACCGGATCGTGGATATACACTGGTTCCAGTTGTTTTACGTCATATTTTTTCATCAACTCGTCGATTTTCGAATTACCCGTGGGGCATGCAATTGGTCCCAGAGGCATTTTCAGCAAA
>CAZPUW010000083.1:8200-9350 GCA_964589795.1 uncultured bacterium | reverse complement strand
AAAATATTTGCGTGCGACGTCAAACAACATTTCCTCGATTCGGGGAATGAACACGCCAAAGCAAAGGGGTACTCGAACCTCACGTTCGGACAACTCGATTTGCTCGGATTGGATGAGGATTCCAAATATGACTGTATCGTGAATGTCGATGTGTTGGAACATATCGAAGACGATGTTGATTTGATGCGACGGTTTTATCGCGCCCTGAAACCGGGTGGAGTGCTGATAGCACATTCGCCGGGCTCGAATGAGGATTCCCGTACCACCACCGCCGATCCAAAAATGCAGGTGGAAGAGCATGTGCGAATCGGATACCTGCCGGCGGAAATTGATGAGAAATTACATACCGCCGGTTTCGAAGATGTGACAGTATATCCGACATACCACCCGACGACTGGTGTCTGGCTCTGGTGGCTTTGGCAAGGCGTACCGCTTTATTTGGCGCAACTTAGTTATCTTGGGTTGGCGGTAATTCCGTTTTGGTTTATCGTCGCATATCCACTTGGATATCCGCTATGGTGGCGCGATTTGCATCTTCCGTTATCAATAGGACGAGGCGTGTTGCCGGTAGCGAGAAAGAAAAAATAACAGTATCGATTTATAACAACAAAAGGGCGCACTCACGTGCGCCCTTTTGTTGTTATGTAGGAAGTGTTACTTGATTAACACTAACTTTTTAACTACCGAGTAGTTGCTTCCCGCGGTGAATTTGAGGAAGTAAGTTCCGGTAGAAAGATTCTCACCATGTATCGTGTAGGTATGTTCTCCGGCACCCATTTTTCCGGCAATTTCGGTTTGCGCGAGACGACCCGAAACATCATACAATTTCATCGAAACCGTCGATGCCACCGGCATCCGGAATTTGACCACCGTAGTCGGATTGAATGGATTCGGGTACACACTTTCCAGCACAAAGTTGGATGGAATTGCTTTCGGATCTTTCGCTCCTGACAGACCTTGAACAGTCAGCGTAAATGGAACGCTTACCGGTATTATATTCCCGCCAAAGTCAAGCGAACCGTGATACAAACCAGCCGGCATCCACGACATATCGAGCGACACCTGAAGATCGGTACTCTGAGTACGGGGAATATTGAACGTGGTTCTGTCAATCGTACCCCACACCGGCACATACCGGAAGTGAATGGCG
>CAZPUW010000083.1:0-8190 GCA_964589795.1 uncultured bacterium | reverse complement strand
GCGGTGTCGGCGATGTTCGATAAATCGTCTGATAGCTGGAACGTTCTTCATTCTGGGCACCAACCGTAGCATGAGCGGTAGGTGCATTTATCGTCCGGTAATTGTATTGACACGTTCCATTTGCAAACAGAACAATTTGCGCGTCAATGGTTGTATTTGTGGTGCCGTATAATCTGGCACCTTGCCACGACACGATTACACGCTGGTTAACCGAATCCATTAACACCCGTGCAGTACCGACACCCGGTACGATATTCAATTGTGCCCAGAACACCGCCATCATCGACTGGTTTGAAGTCGCCGGGAAGGTAGTGGAGGGGTTATTGGCATTTTGAAAATCGTTGAATGTTAACCAACCGTTTGTGCACATCCATAATTGGTTGTATGGAACTCCATAGAGTGGATAATAAAACGGCATCGTATACGGGCCGGCAAGGGAGTCAGTACCGGTCGGCCCGGGGAGTCCGGTCGTGGAAATGTCTATCCATTGGGCGGCTGGACCACCGGGATCCGCCGTTTGCAGGTATTCGTAATTGTTCGCACCGAGATGAACAGCCACATTACCGTAATACATCGATGTATCGGTATTTTGGACGGTAATGGTTTGTACATCCTGCGTAGCTGAATCCATGTTCAGCGTCACCGTACTTGGCGTGCAGGTGATTGCTACCCGCGCCCGAATCGTCAAGTCGGCCAAGGAAGTATCGGCATTCCACGTTGTACCCCTCGACGCGATTTTAAAACGGCCATGGGTACAGAGTGGGCCAGTTACCGAAGCCCAAGTATAAATACCGTTATTCGGTACATCCAATGCGACGGTATCCCAGCGAGTACCGGGATAGGTGCGATTGATGAGAATATTCACATTCGCAGTGTCGGTAATAAATGGGAACCACCGGATTGTAGTCGGTTGACCGGCATAGATGACATCCGTAGGAAGCGGATTGGTTATCCGGTTTCCGTATTCCGCCTGTAGAACTTCGTGAGTAGATTCATTTCGTACCCAAGCCACAACCGAACTGTTGTCCATACTATACGGTTCCAAGCCGGTTGTGCGAGGAGCAAATCGTCCAGTAAAAGTTAGAGTATCAGTGATATTGCCACTGTGAGTAAATGTTAACCCTTCGGTATTCGGTGCGAAGGCAACCATCGGAAAATCGAAATCGGTTTGCCCGTTTGGAGCTTGGGTTTCCCAATATTCATGTCGTTCGAACAATGCCATTCGGAGTTTCATATTTGTAAACTGAGAATCAGCAACGGCTTTTACCGTCATTAGGATGGTGTCACCAGATTGGCGTGTTTCCGAAATCCATAACCATATATGTGAATTTAAGTTGCGATTATGATTCAGTGCCGCAGTCATCAGTGCTTGGGTCACATTCCCCACGCCCGTACCGTTCACGAAAAACGATGGTGTACTACTGATTGTATTATACTGGGGATAATTGGGGTCAGCATACATTGACCGTGTCGCGAGACCGGTCACACTATCCGCCCAATACCAAGGATCGTTACTTAAGCCCGGCCAGTTCATGTGGTAAGCTGTGTAGATTACATTGTTACCTCCTGTACCCGACAGAAGGGGGTCAAGCCAGTTATGGGCTGACGCGCAAGGTCCTCAAGTAGTGCTGGTATAGTCTTCCAGCAAAATCATTCGTGGATAGCTATACCCCAAAATTGTCGTACTCAGCATTACGATAACAATCGCAATAAAACGGTAATTAATTTTCATACTCACCTCGATGTAAAAAACGAAAAAATCAACCCCCACTCATTTATAATAAACCGGATAAAGTGTGGCTCAAAGAGATGTTTTTACTATCAATAAGAAAAAGGCGCGATTGCTCGCGCCTTTACTTGTTTGGTTTTACCGACCCGGAGGTCGATGCTACCCTTTGGTTTTACCGACCTGGAGGTCAATGCTACCCTTTGGTTTTACCGACCTGGAGGTCGGCGCTACCCGGTTGGCAGTACCCCGTTATTTAATCAGTACCAGCTTTCGAACGGCGGTATTGTTGTTGCCTTCGGCTAATCTCAGGAAATAGGTTCCGGTGGCAAGATTATCACCGTGAATAGTATGAGTGTAGCCACCCGCCGCCAGCTTACCGTTGATTTCAGTTCGTACCAAGCGACCCATTACATCATATAACTTCAGCGTGACTTGTCCCGCATTCGCGATATGGAATTTCACTACCGTCGTTGGATTGAATGGATTTGGATAGACGCTTTCCAGTGCAAATCCCTTCGGGATGGCAGCAGCTTCCGGTGCGGATGTCGCGTTAACCGTACAGGTCACCGGAATCATAATCGGCGTGTTGTTGCCATCGATTTCCAAATAGCCGCTCACCGTTCCGGGTGTCATCGAATGTGTATCAAAGTGAACCGGGAGCTGGAAGGAACCGCCCGGCGGTACACTGAAAGTCGTTACGCCGGCTGTCGCCCACAGCGGTGAATACCGGAACCGATAGGAAATGTGTGATGTCGGCGTAACCATGGCAAACAAGTTAAGCGCTTGCGACCGGTCTTCACTTTGAATACCGGCAAAGCAATTAAAACTCGCGTCGTTAATCGAGACGGTGTCGTAGTTAAACTCGAACGAACCATCGCGATGAATTACCGCCTGCACATTAATATGCGATGTCGTGTTATTGCGACGGCGGATATTGATGAAGGAAAAAACGGCTTGGTCGGCAGAAGTATCCCACCGGCAATAACCGGTATCACCGGAGACGAATAAGTCGTTCCAACACAGCACCATCGCCGATTGAAAGTCGGTAACGGGAAGCGGATTGCGGTGATAAGAACCGGTAGTTGGCCGATTGAACGTTATCCAACCATTCGTGCACATCCATACCGAGTCATACAAATGACCATAGAACGGGAAGTGGAATGGAAGCACGGCAATTGTAGAGTCGGGAGAAACGACATCGTCACCCCTCGGCCCGATATGCGGGGAAGAGGAAATGTCCAGCCACTGTGCCGGCGGGTTGGTTTGGGCGCTACTCGTATAGGTATAACTATTCAATCCGGTAGTAACAAAAGTGGATGCGCTAAAGGTAGTGGTTTCATCGGGATTGTTAATGGTAATGGTTTGTGTCAGGGTGTCGTTCACACCCATCGTAGCCGTTAATGACGTCGGGGATGCGGTTGCAGCGACGCTGTTGGCAATCGAAAAAATGGTGGTGTCGGCGTTTGCGGCGTTGGAGCGCGATGCGATGATGATGGCGGCATTGCCGGAAGCAGGGCCGGTTACCGACCACGGATACATTCCAGAGTTGGGAATACCGGAAGCAATAGTGTCCCAATTTCCGGTGGGATAATCACGATTGAAGAAAATATTCATTGTATCAGCGAAGAGCGGATTCCAACGAATTGAAGATTGTTGGCCAATGAATGCGGTAGTCGTCGGGAACGGAGAAACAACCCCGTGGCAAAATGCAGACTGAATGACTTCTTTCGAAATATCATTTTGTACAAAGGCAACGACATCGCAATTGTCCAATGTGTATGGCTCCAAACCGGTGGTGCGCGGTGCAAACCAACCGTGGAAGGTCAGGGTGTCGCCAATGTCCCCGGAGGAAGTATATACGAAACCGTTCGGATCGGGTGAGAATTTCACGAAGGGAAACTCGAAATCGGTCATTCCATTCGGTGCTTGAGTTGTCCAGTGCTCGTGCCGTTCAACCAATGCCGCACGAAGGCGGTAACCGGAGACTTGCTGAATAGAAACGGCTTTTATGGTAACAAAAATGGTATCACCATTTCCAACTGAAGAGGTTACATTCAACCACACCGGCGATGGAATTGCGCGACGAGTATTGAAGGCGGTGGTCATACTTGCCAAATCGGTTGCGGCGGTTCCGGTATTAGGAACATTTATTATACCGTCCACCATGTGTTGGGGAATGGCATTACAGTTATAATAAATTTGCCGCGCCTTCAACTCATTTGAATCGGCGGCGAACCATGGATCATTGCCGGGCGACGGCCAGTTCATGTGGTACATCACGGTAGGAAATTGAGACTGTCCCGTTTCCAAAATAAACGGGTCAAGCCACAACGAAGCAGTCGCACAGGGACCACAAGTCGAGCTCATAAATTCTTCCATCAATACGGCGCGGGGATAGCAATAGCCGAGAGTGGCGATGCTAAGCAATAATAAAGCCGTTATCATAATTCGATTTCGAACACTCATAACTTCCTCGCTTGAAGAGAATTAACGGGAATAAAAAAGGAACAACATTTAATATTATAGCAAACGGCGGGTAAAACAAAGAGACTCTTTTATAATCAACCTTAAATAATTACAACGATTTGGTTATACCTAATTCTACGGATAGGTTTGTTCTTAAAATCACGATTAGAGCGGTTTTTCGGTCATACATCACAACAGTTATTGACAAGTTGCTAATCTCGCTGTAACATATTCCCGAAGCTTGCGTAGTATGAATTGTTCCGGTTCGGATCAGGCACCAATTGTGATGTCAAGGAGGATGTGATGCGTAAATTCAACATTGTTCTCGTTTTATTCGCCATACTATCCTTTTTTTCGACCGTGTTTTCCCAGAACCGCTGGATACTTGATCACGGGCCGTACGGCGGCTTAGCGTACGACATCACCGGGTTACCGGATGGAACGCTTTACGCCTCATTCAATCGCGGATTATACCGCTCGCTCAACCACGGATTTAGTTGGCAAACGCTCTCCTACGAAACCCGACCATGGCAACTGCTGGTTTCCGACAATACTTACTTATTCTTGTATGACAGTACAAATTTATGGCGGAGAAACGGTAATACCGCCGTTCAGGTTTACTCAAATCTATCCGTCCCCTCTATCGACCCGCAGGGAAATTTATTCTGCGCCACCGGCATGAGTTGGTGTGTTTATAAGCGTTCGGTGGATCACGGCGCTTCTTGGACGAATCTTGCCCCGCTTAATCCGATTACCGACAGCCGGGCATCGCCAATCGGCGTACTCCCTAATGGAAATTTATTGATGATTTCCGGGTCGCCGACTTCCGGTACAATCTACCGTTCGACTAATAGCGGTACTTCGTGGGATAGCATTGGAACCAGCCCGTTTACCGGCGTAACGAGAAAAGTAAAACGGTTCGCCGTATCCGGCACTCAAGTCGTGTTCGCCGCCACGTACGGCGATTCACTCTATCGTTCTAACGATACTGCGCGGACTTGGAATTATCTCGGATGTTATCCTACGTTACAAGATATGGGGGTGAATGGCGACACTGTCCTCTATGTGTTGTCGACACCGGGGAATTTCGATTCAACTTACGTGTACCAAATTCCGTTTCACAATGGCACGACCCGAATGACCCGGATGTTGAAACGGTATACTTCGGTTTACGCCGGTGATTTTAACGGAGCGTTGTTAGGGGGAGAATATCCGGGAATACTACGCACACAAAATGGCAGGACATTTTCTGCGTCGGTAGATTCAATATTAGACCAAGCAATCAAATTTGTCCGGTTTGGCTCAAGTAACCGCACCCATGTTTTCACCGAGTACGCACATTATTACAGCGACGATTTAAATTATACCTGGCAGCAATCGAATTTCACGCACGGGGCGTACAAAGTTGCGCAATCGTCGCAGAACATTCTTTACACAATCGACAAACCCGACACAACAGCAGCGATGAATCACGTTTACCTGTCCACAGATAACGGTACGACTTGGGACACCACTGTCAGCCGTGCCGACGGTTGGGTATATGACATTGCCGTAACGCAGAACGGTACTCTCTACGCATCGGTATATTCAACAGTGACACACGGTTTTGAAATTAATTTTTCGACGAACCAAGGGTCGTACTGGGATCACGCTTCATTTAATCCCGTGTTCAACGGAACCAGCGATTTGGTGGCGACCGATACGTCGATTTATGTATGCACGCCAACGGGAGTATATCGTTGTTACAGCCGCGCTGCACCGATTAATGTATATTCGCTTCCCGCATCGTATATGGGACGCGGTCTCGACGGGCTGTACTACTTATGGCGAAATAGTACACTGTATAGTGCGGATGCATTGATGACGCACTGGCAGGATATGTTTCCACCGGAAAATGTCACCAGTGGGAGAGTTGCGGTAAATGCGCAAGGGCATATCAACTTACTGAATGGTACGACAGTTTATACAACGACTGACAGGGGTACGACTTGGAATATCGGACTTGGCGGATTGCTCACCAGCACCGTTAATCAGGCGTTTGATTTACAGGTTTACCCGGCAAATAGCACTTTGTACGCAGGTTTGACACACGGGCTCTATCATACGCTTGTTCCCGTTACTTCCATACCGGAAACAGAATTAACACAGTTACCAACTGCACCGATATTACTTGGGAATTATCCTAATCCATTTAATTCAACGACTGCGATATCTTTCTCACTACCTAAATCGAGCGAAACAAAACTTGCAGTGTATAACCTGAGTGGTGAGCGCGTCGCAACACTGCTCTCGCAAAATGAACCGGCGGGAACGCATTCGGTAAGATGGAGTGCGCAGGGCTATTCGTCGGGAGTGTATTTTTTAAAAATGAGTATGGGAACGATGACACAGACGCGGAAAATTGTTTTGTTGAAGTAGAAATCAAATAATTCATTCAATCATATCAAATTGACTTAAGGATGATTCGCCTGGATTCACTTGCTTTGTATATAAAGCTTGTATAAATTCATTGTATCATTTTAACAAATATGAGAAAAAGCAATCTTGGTTTACCCGAGATTGCTTCTCTCTCTCATATTTCCAATTTTTGTTGCAGAGGATGAAATTAAACACCAATAAGGAGTTGAATGTCTGTAGAAAAGACATCTGTGGTAGATATATTTTCAACATCTTCTAGAGTGAAGAGACTCTACCCACTATTGAAGTGGGCTGGAGGTAAAGAACAAGAATTGAAATATATAATACCAAACCTTCCAAAAGGCTTTGTTGATTATTACGAGCCGTTTGTTGGTGGGGGTTCTGTATACACGGCGATAAATGCAAACAGATATTTTATAAATGATCGATCCGAAGAACTGATCTCTTTATATAACAATCTTTCAAATGAAAGCAGAGAGTTATTCTTTAAAGCGATAGAGGAAATAATTCATAACTGGGACTTGTTGACTCTTGTTACTAAAGCAAATTCAACTTTTTTTATCGAAACGTATAAACAGTATTCATACAATCAAATTGATGATATTGAATTGAAAGATATCCTCTTCGAATTTATTCTAAATCACTCCAAACAATTCAACGGAATGTTTTCAACCATTTTCAATTTCAATATTGAGAACTTTATCAAAGAGATAAAGCTGAACCTTTTACGCAAAATCAAACGAATGAAAAAAATTGAAGCCTCGAAACAAAATCTTTCTGACAAAGACATCTTGGATAACTTAGAAACAGCTCTTAAAAGTGCTTTTTATATGCACTTTCGTCACATATATAATAACCCATTAAAGTACAAAATCGACTCAGCGTTCAAATCAGCGATTTTTCTTTTTATCCGAAATTTTACTTACAGTGGTATGTTCCGTTATAACTCAAAAGGTGAATTTAATGTCCCTTACGGAGGTATTGGATACAACAGCAAAAATTTTCAAAAAAAAATAGAGTATTTAAAGTCAAACGAGTTGAATGTACTACTTTCTAACTCGGTAATCGAAAATTTAGATTTTGAAGAATTTTTAGAGAAGTACCAACCGCGAGAGAAGGATTTTATCTTCTTAGATCCACCCTATGATAGTGAGTTTAGTACTTACGCAAAAAATGAGTTCACACAGAAAGATCAAGCTAGACTTGCAAACTACCTGATCAATAAATGCAGAGGGATGTGGATGTTGGTAATTAAAAATACGGACTTTATTGCAAAACTTTACATCAACAAAAATCTTAACATTCAAGCATTTGATAAAACCTATTTAGTTAGCTTTATGAATCGAAACGATAAAAGCGCAGAACACCTGCTCATAAGGAACTATTGATATGGCTAGAATAACTGAATCGGAGTTAGTGCTTCCATCACTTTTTTTAATGAGCATAAATGATGGTAGGACCACTACTTCAGAACTGATTTCTAAACTTCGAACTTTGATGAAACCGAAAGGCAAAGACTTAGAAATATTGGATGGCAGAAATGATGATAAATTTTCACAAAAAGTAAGAAACTTAAA
>CAZPUW010000082.1:0-9434 GCA_964589795.1 uncultured bacterium | reverse complement strand
ATATGACGAAGAAAATTATTACTTACAACTAAGAGGGGTATAAATAAAAAATGCGGATTGTGCCATCCGCATTTTATAAGGATATAAACAGAATCTATTCGTTGGTATCTTCGTAATGGTGCTTCACGTTACGAGCTTGTAGGTAGAAGAGGACTTCCTCGGCGATGTTCGTGGCGAGGTCGCTAACCCGTTCGAGATTTTTACTGACGCGGATAATCTCAAGACCACATTCGGTATGATTGGGCTGCGCCTTTATCGCCTCGATGACTTGCTTCGTTATTTGCCGGTTACACTCATCCGCTTCATCGTCGCTACGCAAGACTTCTTCGGCAAGCGTAGCAATCATATCGCGGAAGGATTCGACCGCATTCACCAACATCCGCTCGGTAATTTCCATCATTTCAGGGATGGTCAAATAATCGTGACAACCATCCAAATTCGCTACGTTTATCGCCGACTGTGCGATGTTGACTGCATGGTCGCCAATCCGTTCAAAGTCGCTGCAAATACTGTATGACGCGAGTATCAAGCGTAAATCGACCGCGACTGGTTGCTGAAGCGCAAGTAAATCGAGTACGTGGTTGTCGATGGCAATTTCGAGTTTATTAATCGTCTCATCGGTGACAATGACTTGATTGGCTAACCGGTTGTCGCGAGTAAGAAACGATTTATTCGCGTTCTGCAACGCTATGAGGGTTGCATCACCCATTTGTAAAATAGTGTCTTTGAGATTTTCAATAGCTTTTGCGAATTGTCTTTGCATTTTTGTTTCCTAAACTGCACCGGGCAGAAACCGGAATAATATAGATGAACTCTGGATAAAAAACTATCCCTGCGAAGTTGTACGTATTCTTCGCAGGGATAATCGTATGTAAACCACCTTAGAATTTATACTGAGCGCGCAGCGTCAATACGTTGTCTTTCACGTCGGATTTGAATGCGGCGAGGGTTCCGCCGGCTGACGAATTCACCGATTCGTTTTTCGGCATTTCGTAATACAGCAGGAACTTCACATTGCTGTCCCAGAGGTACATCCAACCCACTGCAAGTGTCGAATATGCGATATCGGCATAAGTCAGGTTCGTACCTGCGGCACCAATGTCGCTTCCGCTAACGTCGGTATTCGGATCGAACATATCATACTTGACGATGAATTTGTTCTGCTTGCCAATATCCTGAATGGCGTTGACGTAATAACCGGAAACTTTGCGGTCATACATCGCGACTGCTGCGGCACCGTAGGCGGCGTTGTAGAAGTCGTACGCATTTTGGGTCGAACCCTGCTTACCGGTCATGTATTCACCGCGTACCGTTCCCGAACCAATCGGGAGCTTGTAGTAATACTCAAGATCAAGACCAATTACTGATCGGTCTTCATAGGAACCGAAATGGGAAGCGGACGAGTCTTTGACCCAGCTCTTGCTGCTTAATGTGTACAAGAGATTCGAGTTGTTGCGAACCTTACCCATCAACGTAGAGACACCGGCATCGAGTTCCATGTCTTTGTCGGCCATCGGGAATTTACCACCAACACGGGCGACGATGTCCTTGCTGTTGTCGTTTTCACTGGCGGTATTACCGGTACCGTTGAATGCACCGAACTTGATATTCAAGAATTTCATCTGGTCGCTCGTGGGAGCAATTTCCACCATCGCGCCAAGGTCATGCTCGCCGGGGATTAACGTTTGATTCATACGAGTCGGTTCGGGGCTTTCCCGTAAACTGGAAGAATACTGAGTTTCAAATCCGAATGGTCGTAACATACATCCAACAGTCAAAGAAGCGGTTTTCCACCACGGTTCTTTCACTTTGACGTATAAATCCTTGATTGTAACCCCACCTTGGGTTGCGTCGAGTTCCAAAGCGTATTCGGTCATATCGCCCGCATACACCACTTTAACGCGACCGCGACGAATCAAGAACCGCTGGTGCACGCCCAACGCGAAGGCACCGCCGGAATAGGAACCGGGAACGGTCTTACCGGGAAGGACAACGTTGGTACCGTTTACGTTCACCATACCATCATTGTCGGTTAATTGAAATTGGGTTTGAATGTAACCGCCGACTTTAATTTTGCTTAACGCCGTAACGGTTTTATTGATTTGTGAAATGGCTTTGCTCAAGCTGTCAATCTGTGCGTCTGTGTTTGAATCTGCGAACGCCACTCCGCTTAAGAGAGCGCCGCAAAGTACTGTTGCCGTTAGAATTTTCTTCATTCGTTCTCCTGTATTGTTTGAGTTGTAAGTAAATTAGACAACCGATGTTAGGAGATATTGAACGAAATGTGAGGAAATGGTAAAGAGGGGAGAGTGGCCTTGTGATGTTGAGCAAGAAAAACCAGTTAATACAAACTTGTTAAGATTTTGTTAGCACAATGGACGTTATTTGTATTAAATTTTCGAATAATTCTAATACTTACGACATATTTGTCCGATTTGTCTTTTTTGGGCAGAAAACCGTTAATCTAAATTTCCTAACTTCACTCATGCCTTCTTCACAAAAAAATTGTAGATTGTGAAAGAAATGTCAGGAGAAACAATGCCACGTAACAGTATCCTAATCGTTGAAGACGAGTCGGATATCGTAGAATTAATGAAATATAACCTTCAACGTGAGGGCTATGTTATCAGTACGTGTCTTTCCGGTGAAGAAGCGTTAAAGCTTGTTCAAACCGAGACACCGGATATGATTTTATTGGACTTAATGTTACCGGGAATCGACGGACTTTCGATTTGCCGCAAATTGAAAGAAGACCCGAAGTACCGTGAAATCCCGATTATCATGGTTACCGCGAAAGGGGACGAAGTCGATATCGTTACCGGACTCGAAATCGGAGCCGACGATTATATCACAAAACCTTTCAGCACACGGGTATTACTGGCGAGGGTTAAAACTCTTTTCCGCAGGATGAACCAACCGGTTCCTAATGATTCGGAAGTCATAGAAATCGAATCGATTCGCATCGACCCGGAGCGGTTTGAAGTGTTCGTCGCGGGAACGAGTGTTAAGTTGACACAAACTGAATTCCGTATTCTTCATGCGCTTGCCCGCCGTCCCGGACGAGTGTTTACGCGGTATCAAATCGTCGACCTTGTACGGGGTAACGATGCCGTTGTGACTGACCGGTCGGTGGATGTACATATCGCATCGCTCCGCAGAAAGCTTGGCGATGCGGGTCAATTTGTTGAAACCGTACACGGTGTCGGTTACCGGTGTAAGGAGTAATCGAGGATTGCCGGAACGACCGTTTCAAAGACAACTCTACGCAACGATATTTTCGCTCTTAGTCGCCGCGCAGTTGATATCACAATTCGCCATTTTTCTTACTCTTCGCTCCTCAAAGCTGGAAGAAACGAAACTCTCGCTCCAAAATGCAGTGGATCGGATCGAAGCTCACATCTCTACGATTGCAAATTTTCAACCACCTAACGAAGATCCGAAATATCCTTACCTCTCGATTCCCGAATCGGTACAAGTCGATTGGTTTAGTCCGTATGGAGAATCGTTAGGGCATCCACGCCA
The DNA here is from genome assembly GCA_964589795.1 of uncultured bacterium. Taxonomy (GTDB): domain Bacteria; phylum Electryoneota; class JAOADG01; order JAOADG01; family JAOADG01. The sequence goes on along the minus strand of CAZPUW010000082.1, from coordinate 5,912 downwards.
ACCGGGTGCGTTCCAAATTGTCAACAAAGCCGTAGCCATGGCAGTAAAGAACGGCTCTGGTTTTGTTAAGATGAAACAAGCGGGCTATTCCGATACCCGCATCCAACTTGCACACCACATCGCATTTCCCGGCCACGATACCGCGATTGTACTCGTTTCGATGCCAACAACCGAATATGACAATTATGTCCACAGCGTTATTCTGAGCAACGTGTTAATCGGAATACTGATTACCCTTTTGCTCGCGCAACTTGCCTATACCCTTTCGCACAAAATTGCATCCCCCTTGGACATCATTCGCCAAAGCGCCGTCCGGTATGCCGGAGGTGACTTATCTCATCGGCTTCCGCAATTCGACGAACCGCTGGCACGAGTCCTCGCCGAATCATTAAACCAGATGGCGCAACAGTTGGAGCGGCGGCTCGACGTCGAAGTGAATCAAAGGAACGAATTGGAAGCATTGATGTCGAGTATGAGTGAAGGGGTGATTGCAGTCGATGCAAACGGAGTCATTAAATGGTTGAACCGTGCGGCGGCGGAGCTATTTCAGATTAACCGTAATCAGGTGACCGGTGGTTACTTCAAAGAATTGATTCCGAATGAAGGGTTGCAGAATTATGTCAATCTTTCACTGGCAGGCGGCGGTGTAATCGAAGAGACGATACAAATCGATTCGGAAGAACCGATCGTGTTGCAAGCGCACGGTACGCGACTGTTCGATGCAACCGGTAACCCTATCGGCGCGGTTATTGTGCTAAACGACATCACCCGGATGGAGAAATTAGAACGGATACGGAGTGAATTTGTCGCGAATGTATCCCACGAATTACGAACGCCAATCACTTCGATTAAGGGATTTGTCGAGACATTGCAGGAGGGGGCTATCGACGATAGGGCGAATGCGATGCATTTTCTTGAGATCGTACGAAGGCAGACCGACCGCTTGAATTCGATTGTACAAGATTTACTCAACCTCTCACGGATTGAGCGGGAAGGGAGTAAAATCGAGCGGACGAAAACGACACTGTACACTTTGTTGCAACCGATCATTCAAGATTACCAGTCACGCGCTGAAGCCGCCGGAGTGGAGCTTGTACTCGATTGTCCGACCGAGATACAAGTCAATGTCAATCAGGAATTATTTACCCAAGCGGTATCGAATCTTTTAGACAACGCACTGAAATACGGCGCTTCAGGTAAGCGAATCGAACTTATCGCGAAACGCAAAGAGACGGAGTTGATAATCAGGGTACGGGATTATGGCGGTGGAATCGAAAGCGAACACCTCGACCGTATTTTCGAGCGGTTCTACCGGGTCGATACCGCAAGAAGCCGCAGCTTGGGAGGGACGGGACTCGGTCTTGCCATCGTCAAACATATTGCGCAGGCGCACGACGGCTATGTCTCGGTAGAAAGTGAACTCAACAAAGGCAGCACCTTCCAAATCCACCTTCCGCTCGATAAAAGTTAATCGGGCTAACCCCTCTTGCAACTTTTTGTCCACCAAACCATCCTTCTTGTCTATCGTATCACGAACAAACCACAGACTCTCAGAGGTTAACGCTATTTTTTAGTGGTTTGAACCAAGAGGAATTATGTCCAATCACAACTCCGAAATGATATCAAAACTCATGCCCGTCCTTTTTATCGGACATGGCTCACCGATGAACGCTATCGAGGAAAATCAGTGGAGTCATGCCTTCCGGGCATTGTCGACTCAACTCCCGAAACCGAAATCAATACTCGCGATTTCCGCCCATTGGTTTGTTCCGGGAACATTTGTAACTGGAAACGACCAACCGGAAACGATTCACGACTTCGGCGGTTTTCCGAAAGAACTGTATGAGGTCGAATATCCGGCTCCGGGGAGCCACGAGTTGGCGAAACGGGTGGTCGAACTCATCGGTGAGGAAAGGTGCTCGGTGCGCAACGATTGGGGCTTGGATCACGGAACATGGTCAGTATTGATGTATCTATTTCCGAATGCGGATGTCCCGGTAGTGCAACTGAGTATCAATCGAAGATTGACGGCAATGGAGCATATCGATATCGGGAAATCTTTACGTGCGCTGCGTTCAGAAGAAGTTCTGGTAATCGGTTCGGGGAACATAACTCATAATCTTGCCGACGCGTTTTCACGTTATGAAAATAAAGAACCGAAAACTCCAGATTGGGCGGAACGGTTTGATAAAAAAGTCGCTGAGATTTTAACAAACCGGGAATTCGAAATGCTTGCTCAAATCGTCGAAACCGCAGATGGTAAGCTCGCACACCCTACCCGCGATCACTTTATACCGTTGCTGTATGCGGCCGGTGCGGCACTGCATGAAGCCACCATCACATTTCCAATCACCGGATTCGATATGGGTTCCCTTTCAATGCGGGCAGTGAAGTTTGGATGAAAGAAAACAAAAACGCTTATGTTTACATTCGATGAAAAGAGCTAAATACAATAATTACAACCAACGTATTATTTTTGTATGGTTGAACTTCGATGTTTCTCATCACTGATGTAACTCAACTATAGTGAGTGATGCAACTCACTTTATAATCATTAAATTATTAATTTATAAGTGTTCACAAATCACATACTAATTAGATGCCGTTATGATGAATACTTGATGTTCATACAATTATGTATGTATACTCTCACCGGTTCGGTTGGGTCTTGATCATTCTCCATACCATTTCTGGTACAATCACTACCTTCAATTACCAAAGATGGTCTGACCCGTTCCTAACAATGATCAAAATCCAAAGGAGGAATCAAAATGGGTCAGCAGCAATTACTGTTGATTGTTCTCGGCGTCATCATCGTCGGTATAGCAGTAGTGGTGGGAATCAATCTATTCAGCAGCAGTGCAAAACAATCGAACGAAGATTCAATCGTACAAGAGTGTTTAAGTATCATCAGCTCATCGCAGCAATGGGTGCGCAAACCGCAAGTATTAGGTGGACCGGCGGTTCAAAATGATTACTCGAACTTCGATTTCCAGATAATCGGAAAACCGGTAGCCGCAGGTACTTTGGTTTGGACGAACGCAAACGGGGATGTTTACACGGTTTCAGCGCGTGGCGTCAATACTTTTACACTGACGGCGGTTGGCCGTGAAGGAGTTACTGCAGTTTACACGGGGGTGACATCGACAACTGTTCCGACACCGGTAATAACGCGTGGGTAATATGTAACTGTTTTGTGAGTGCGACTCGAATTTGAGTAATCAACTATACGTAAAAGTGGGTAGAATATCGTATTTAGTTGCCGGGGGATGAGTTAGATTATCTATATCTTGTGGTTTGTAAGGCAATCAACACAAGCAGTGTGGTAGTTTGTATTATTTGGGTTCGAGTCGCTTTTCAACAGTCTAATTTTTTTTTTAAGTAAGTGTTATCTTTATGTTTTCGCGAACACAATCTTCTTATATTGATAACTGCTTATCATAGCGGGTAAATACATTTGGCACTTGACTATCGTTATCAGGGTTTGACGGCTTCCGGAAAATTGGTTCAGGGAGTCATTAGTGCGACAACCAAAATGGAAGCCAAGAAACGTGCGGCTGAACTCGCCAGCAAGCATGGTTTTACGCTATCTGCGGTCCAGAAAAAACGCACTTTTATGTACAAAGTGCAGAAGGGTCTGGACAAGCCGATTTCCGGTGAACAGAAGGCGTATTCGGGCGACGAAGTTAAAAATGCGCTTGAGCGTCTCGGTTTCAAGGTTATTCGGGTACAGGCAAAGCTCTTTGAAATAGCTGCAAAGCCGGCACAGAGCGATGTGGTAATGTTCATCCGCTTATCGGCGGATTTACTTCGTGAAAAATTGCCGTACGACGAAATTTTGACTTTGCTTTCTAATGACTTGCAAAGCAAGGCACTCCGTGAGGTTGTGCGCGATATCAGCAAGGATTTACGCGAAGGTAAAGACGGCAGAGACGTTTACGGGAAGCATGAGTTGGCGTTAGGAAAGTTCACCGCTTACATGCTTGGCGTTGCATCGAAATCCGGTAATATGACCGAAGTGTACGATGCAACAGCAAAGTTTCTTGAACGAACGGCGGAATTTAAAAAGAACCTGCGTAGCGCGTTGATTATGCCGATTATCGTTTGTTTCGTGTTGGCGCTCGCGGTGTTGTTCTATGTCGCTTACATCTTTCCAAAGACAGCGGAAATGTTTGTCCGATTTAAGATTCCGTTACCGCCCATGACAAAAGCGACATTGGACTTTTACTATTATCTGTTGAAGCATTGGTTTATGCTTACGTTTTTGACTGTAGCGCCGATTGTTACATTCATGACGTTCATAAAAACGGAACGCGGCAAATTCATGTTGAACCAGTATTTGCTGAAAGTACCGGTAATCGGGAGCATCGCGCATAAAACCGCGATCGAAGTATTCTGCCGGGTGTTCTATTCGCTTTACAGCGGATCCGGTGAAAACATCGAAGCGATTCGTGTTGCGGCGGAAGCGTGCAATAATAAATACATCGAAAGCCAGATCAAGAATGTGGCAATTCCGATGATGCTCAAAGAAGGCAAGGGCCTTATTGAATCATTGGAAGCGACGGAAGTATTTACTGAAAATGCATTGTCACGGCTGCGGAGCGGTGCGGAAACAGGAACTATCCGCCAAACGGCAATGCAGGTCGCGAATTATTACGAAAAAGAAACGACATACCGGTTACGTACAATTATCGATTTGATCCAAGTGATGATTGCATTTTTGATTATGATTGTTATGACTGCGATAACGATTGTTTCATCGGAAACGGCGGTTATCCGTCCGAAAATGCCGGGTACGTAAACCGGGAAGTTATTCAGGTCGCACAATTATTGTTTAGTTAGATTTCCGTAGACAACAGAGTAAACAAGACTGACTTTACGGATGTGCCAACGCCAAGGAGAGCGTCATGATCCGGTTGAAAACATTAAGCTGGTTACTGCTTCCATTATTGATGGCTGTCGGTTGTAAGAACGACAAAAACGTCGTGACCTCCACTACCGTGCTGTTAGTCGGAGATGTGGTGAACCACCGTACGCAGCGCGGCATACCGAACGTATCGATAAGCACGATACAATACACCGAGACAACCCGCAGCGACTCCAGCGGTCACTATCAACTTGAGGTTACCACTGGTGACAGTTTCCGCGGTATTATCAGCGTGGTTGCGATTATCTCCGGTTATTCGAGCGACACAACCAACGTCAATGCCGTTGCCGGCCATCAAGTGCTGGTACCGAAAATCGTACTGAACAATTTGAGCGATAGCCCGGATACGACGGTTGGCGGCCCGTCCGGCCCACCCGCAACATTGTTGTACGTTGGGGCGACTGATACTTCCATCGGTGTGCGCGAAACCGGTATTCCGGAAACCGCAATTCTCACCTATGAGGTTCGCGATACCCGCGGTATCCCTGTCGATTTAAACAATCGCTGTGTGGTCAAATTTGTCATTCAAGGACAGACCGGCGGCGGTGAGTATTTAGGAAACGATACTGCAGTTACGAATGAAAATGGCCGTGTTCAAGTTTCAACTATTTCCGGTATCCGTCCGGGAACGATTCAAATCGTCGCAAGCGTTCATGACACAATTATTGCGCGTCCGGTAAGAATGTCCATCCATACCGGCCCACCGGATCAACTTCATACTACGATTGGTTATTATCGGGTAAATTTCCCCGGCCTCGATTGGGTCGGACGGGTTGACTCGGTAGTAGCATTAATCGGCGACCGGTATTCTAATCCCGTACCTGCGGGAACACAATCTTATTTTTCTACTAACAACGGCGTGATACAACCACAAGGGGTTGCAAATTTCGATGGTATGACCGTGGTGCCGTTATTCAGTGGTAATCCATACCCTTGGGGAGTCAATGCCGATAGTTCCGAATGGGGATTCTCGACTTGCCGGGCG
>CAZPUW010000081.1:0-9457 GCA_964589795.1 uncultured bacterium | reverse complement strand
GCTGTCCCTAAGTCCGTTGATGGTGAGCGTTCCATCGTCTGAGACAGTTGCCACCCGCACCGGAATCGACTGCCATTTATTAACGACTCGCGTTCGTGCCAGCAGATCGTACAGCGTCGCGGTGCGCCCTTGTGGCAGTCCCGATAAATTCAGAATGGCATCGGACATCAGAGTGCTGCTCCCGAACTGATCGAACTGGCAATCGCATCGAGCTGCTCCTGTGTCGGCGCTTCGGCGATGGCACGCTGTAGCACAAACAATTGTTCGGAGAGATCGCGGGTTACTTGTTCGCGTTCGATCTGTTTGGCAATGGTCAGCGTCTGCCGGTCGGCATCGGCGAGTTGCGCTAACGTTTTTCCGTTTCCTGCACTGAGTGCATCGACATCGACAACGAGCGCATTGCTCCAGTTGGATGCGACACCGTATTCTGAGACCGTCCGTACGAACAACACCAATCGTTGTCCTGGCTCGACTGAAAGCGAGAAACTTTCGGTGCGAACATCAGATTCGAACAGCAGCTTTTTTCCAGTCAGTGTGGTGCCGGAAACTGGTGCAATCGCGAGCGGTGTTAACAGTGTGATGGTTTTTATGCCGGGATCGACCATACGGACGATGGCGCTCTCGTTTCCGATAACGATGCGTTGATTCGCTGTAAATGAAACGTTGCCAGAATAGATGATCTCAGAAGTAGTCGATCCGGTGCCGATGGTTGTCACCGCGTCATCGGTTTCGATCTGTCGTCGTACCTTGGTTAGCTTTTCATCGCTACGGAAAATCAGATCGGAATGATTTGCTTCCAGTGCATCGAGTGTTAGATTGCCCGGTAGGACTCCCGCCTGGGGAACCAATTCAACCACCCGCACCAAGTAATGCACGATCTCTTCGCGGTCGACGAGCACTGGCTTTATCCAGCTTAGAAAAAACACATACTGATTGCTGGCGGGTTGCGACAGTTTTACCGCATGATTGGAGACGACTGTTGCTGAGTCGGTCTGTTGCTGCAATGCAAGCGAGCGGGATTGTTCTTTACCGGATTTTATCGCATCGATTCCACCGAGCATCGCAGAGATTGTCGTAATGCCACCACCGAAACCGATCTCCGGCACATCGGAAAAATAGAATACACCGTTCGCGATGTTGACGGTTGATGCAGAAGAAAGTGTTGCATGATTCGAATCCGACACCGCCGAGATCGTAAACTCTAGTGGCGAGCCGGTGGCGCCCGGATCAATTAGAATTCGTTTGCCAATGTATCCATTATCGAAAACTGTTCCAGTGCCAGTCAGTACCTGCGAACCATTCGAAACCGATACCGTGCCCGGCAACCTGGTATTCGTTAGCACACCGCTGCGGATCAGATCATTTTTCCGGTTACGCACCTCGAGATCGTACGTTCCACCTGGCAGTGCCACATCGCCACGAAGTTGATCGAGCGTGAGACCCGCGATCTGCTTTGCCACCACTAGTGAGCGCAGTTCCGTTATCGCCGACAAGCAATGGCAAGCCCGGCAGGAGTTGAAGGATTTGTCGAAAGTCACCATTCGCGGATTGTTAACTCGCGCCGATGGTGGGTGGTGGGTTGGCGGTGTTCCTCCCTACGGATACGATTTGGCATACTTTTCTGGAAGCAATGAGTTCATTTGTATCGTTCGGTATTTGAGTGATGGCAGTCGGCAGGTATTGGATGAAGCTGGAAACATCGTTCGGACTGTTCCCAAAGGAGATGCGGTTCAATTCACGAAGCGAGACCACTCGCGATTAACTCTCAGTTCGCCAGATCGAGTGAAAGTTGTACAGGATATTTACCAGTGGTACTCATCTGGCGAACACGGCTATAAAGGAATCGCAAATCAACTTAATAAGCAGAATGTGATGACGGCATCCGGTGGAGCGCGGCGTCCCAACAAAACATCAACTTGGTGTGGTCGCACCATCGATACGATTCTCCGCAATCCGATATACACTGGCGATATGGTTTGGAATCGCACATCCTTCGGAAAGTTCCACCGGATCAGTAATGGTGCCGCAGTGCAGACCAAGTACTTTCCCGGGCAAGGGTGTTACCAGAACAGTCCCGAGGATTGGATTGTGCACCGCAATAACCACTCTGCCATTGTATCCAGAACGGAATTCGATCAAGCACAAAAGCGACGTGGGGATACCGAAAAGTTCGGTCTCGCGAATACCTGTAACGTCGGTCGCGGTGCCAACTCGCCATTCCTGCTCACCGGTTTGATTTTCTGCGGTCGATGCAACCACCACTGGAATGGATATACCGTCCAGAAAGGTCGGAAGAAAAAAGACGGGACTAATACCAAGACGTTGTATTATGCTTGCGGATCATACATCAATAAAGGAGTAACAGCTTGTCCTCGTAAAGTGATTCGGAAAGAATGGCTCGAAGGAAAAGTCGTCTCCGCAATTAGAGAAATGTTACAGCAATACTTCGGAACCCCGGAAGGATTGAAGCAACTAGAGCATCAAATTGCAGCGACAGTACAAGATGCTCTCCCGGAGATAGGAGAAGAGACCGATAAGTTGCTGGCACGCAAAAATGACATAAGTCGGATCATCGATAACTTAATCGAGAACCTTACTGCAGCGAATCGTGACTACGTTGATAAGAAACTGGGTGAATTGAAGCGCGAGCTGAACTCCATCGAATCGCGGATGATGGAGTTGGAATCTCGTCAAGCAAAGCAGCTTGAGACAAAGGAACTGATTGCCAACTCCATTGAACTGGCACAGCAATTTCTGGAATGCTACGAGACTGGGACAGTGGAAGAGAAAAGAATGTTTATACGTGCGTTTGTGAAGAGAATTGAAGTTCATCCCATAGATGATAAGTGTATCATTTCTGTGATCACCTTACCGGGTACGAATGCAACTACAGTGATAGAAAATGTATTGCTCACAGCAATTGGCAAAAAAAATTGATGGGAACCCGATAGGCACTACCATCAGGAGCGGAGTAAGGAATGGAGCAAGTCAATTCGTGAGGAACATAGGTTTCTGCCTGAAGGCACACTCTTAAACCCAAACGTAATTCGTCTGTTCGCATAACTGATGTAATTACAATAAGATGAACTACGGTAACGCCAATTTTAAACACTGTACTTGACAAACGGTGTTCGCGATGAATATATTACGTGCATGGGAATACGAAATCCATTTGAAGCCCCGGATGTAACCAGCCGTCGTGGTGGCCCAGTTAAACAACCGCTCAGCCGAGATGTGATCGTTTCTGTAGCGTTAGAGCTTTTGATCCGTGATGGCATCGAAGGAATGAGCCTGCGCAAAGTCGCAGCGGCTTTAGATACCGGCCCTGCTACACTCTATGCGTATGTCGACAATCTACTCGAGCTTCGTACGTTGGTATTGGATCGTGCGCTTACTAGCGTGGTAATTCCCCGGAGTAAAGGCGACGATTGGCGGAGCCCACTAATAGCCATTCTCGAATCTTACTCTAATGCACTTAGGCAAAGCCCTGGCTTGGCACAAGTCGCGATGAATACGATTGTCGTAGGTCCTACCGCCTTGCGAATCATCGAAGCATTACTCAGCTTGCTCGAACAGGCGGGTGCGGATCAAACGACTGCGGCATGGGCTGTCGACTTGCTCATACTATATGCCACTGCGACTGCTGCCGAACACAACGATGCAACTAAACGAATTGATACGGGCGACGCACTCGGTCCGCTCCTGAAAATTCTCGGCAGCATTTCCAAAAAAGAGTATCCGAAAATCTATGCATCTCGCGAACAATTAGTTTCGGGAAACGGACCGGAACGTTTCTACTGGGCGGTCGATGTCCTGCTTAATGGTATCCTTCACACGCCAATACAACCGAAACAAAAACGAAACTCAACAAAACGATAACGAAAGAATCGGAGTAGTAGCATTGAAAAAGATTCAAAGCAAAGTTCATGATCGATATAGCACCCATGGAACCGTTCAAGATTTGCTCTTTTTTTTGTCCTTTACGAACAGTGTTTGTTACGAACATCGTATGTTATTTTTGGAAAGGAGATACTGATGAACCGACTTCGGTCATTTCAGCTATGGATTTACGGATCGTTACTGCTGTCGTTAGTTGTTCCCCGGAAAACGTATGCCCTACAACCATTGTCTGACTTTCTCGAACACGCTCCTGTTAGAAGCACCGAGTATCGGGAAATGGCGTTAACGGCATCGAAGAAAGAAGCGGATAAATTCGCCGCTTATGGAGAATTGCTACCATCGATATCGCTAACTGGCTCCAATACGCGCAACCAATACGAAAGCGCAATCTTACTGGACCCTGCTTCGGGCACAAAAGAACTGATCGAACCGATCAACAGCCGAACCGGTAGCGCACAGGTTTCGATGCTGCTGATTGATATCGCGTTATGGAACCGTATCGCAAGTGCCACCCATGCCGCAAATGCTGCGAGCCGAGCCGCAAATAATGGGCTCGCCGAAGTACAACATCAGGCCGCACATGCTTACTACCAGTTGATTAATGCCGAAGCTCAACGGAACGCCTACCAAAAAGCATCCGAGTCAGCCATCAAAAACCTCGCTGTGGTGCGCAGTAAACAATCGGAAGGTGCAGCAACCGATCTCGATGTGGCTCGTGCCAAAGTCGATGTTGAGAACGAAAACCAGAAAATACTGGATCAGGAATTAAATAGCGAAGTAGCTCGTCGAACACTTGAAACGCTGACGGGGGTCACGCCATCGGGTGATATTTCAAAAGATTCAGTCAGTTTGGAGCCGGAACCGGAACTTGCCTTATGGGAAAATTCCGCACTTGCCCATAATCAATCACTCATGGCCGCAGTAGAGAAGAGCAAGCAGGATAGGAGTGACCGGAATGCGGCAAGCACCGCCTTATTGCCATCACTTTCCGCCGGTTTCACACAACAATCAAGCAATACTGCTGGTTTTAATGGGCATAACACTTACCACAATGTCGCGGCAACTCTTACCTGGCGGCTCTATGCTCCAACTGCGATAAACGTCAAAAGTCATGCATTGGCGGTAAAAGTTTCGGAAATGTCCGTACTGCGAACCCGGGAAACACTCCTTAACTCTATCCACGAAGCATGGTATCGTGTACGAACAGATTTGGCACGCTGTCGGGCGGCTCGTAGCCAAGTTGTTGCTGCTCGTCTGGCGGTCCAAATCGCTAACGAACGATACGCAGCCGATGCTTGTACTCAACTCGATTTAATCCAAGCTCAACGCGATCAAATCGCTGCCGAAACTTCAAGCATCGATGCTGATGCCGATCTCTGTTACGCACGGGTGGTACTTCGTTTATTCGCAGGTCTTCCAGCAGAAGGCTCAATGCCATGATGGATACTCAAGCATTTATCTCATCACACCGAGCTATTAATTATTCTATTGAACATAGAATCATGTCTCGAAATAAAATTTTTATCGCCCTGTCAAGCGAAAGCAGACACAGCACTATATCAGGAGATCAGGTATGAACAAGAAACGGATTGGAATAATTGTAATCGCATTGTCGATTCTGGTCGTAATCACATTCATTTTCACTCGACGAAGTGCCAAAACACTTGTACTAAGCGGAATCGTAACTACTGAAGATGTTTTGGTAAGTCCGCAGATCGCTGGTCGTCTTGTAAAGTTGAATGTCCACGAAGGAGACGTTGTAACGGAAGGACAGTTGCTGGCTGAAATAGAACCATCCGAGCTTAAAGCGGATAGTCTGTTTTATTCACAAAGCGCGGAACAAATCTCCTCCCAAGTCGATGAAGTTACCGCATCCCTTCGCTATCAAGAGCAAGAAATGAAATCGAAGATTCAGCAGGCGACAGCTACAATTGCTTCTCTGGAAGGAGATAGCACGGCAGCTGGTGAAGAATTAAATGATGTAAGAGCAACGTATTTGCTGCAAGACCGCCTAGTGAAAAGTGGTGGAGCAACTAACCAGGAACGGGATCACTCGCATCGAGCTTTAAAAATCGCCGAGGCACGATTAAAAACTCTGTCGAGCCAAATCGAAGCACAACAGGCGATTCTGGAATTGGCGAAAGCAGGCGAACAGCAGGTAATCGCTAAACAAGCGGTGGTCGCTGGCACCCGTCAAGCGCAAGCCGCCAGTGTTGCCCAGAGCACTAAAGCAGATTTGCAACTAGGATATTCCCGGATTACCGCACCGATTGATGGGCTCGTGGATGTTCGCGTTGCCCATCCCGGTGAGTTTATTGCAGTCGGTCAGCCTATTGTCACACTCATCAATCCCGATGACTTCTGGGTCAGGGTTGATCTGGAAGAAAGCTATATCGATAAGGTCCGTATTGGCGATCATCTCCAAGTCCACCTGCCTTCCGGTTACGAGTTAGATGGTACTGTCACTTACCGGGGAGTCGACGCAGCGTTCGCTACACAACGAGACGTAAGTCAAACCAAACGTGACATTCGAACCTTTGAAATAAGGCTGCGTGTTGACAATAAAGATCGTCGTCTCGCACTGGGCTCGACGGCAAGTGTTCTTTTCCCGTTGGATAGGTGAGAAACATGATTGCAATTAACGTACAGGGAATTACCAAACGATTTGGCGATTTCACTGCAGTAGACAATGTTTCATTTGCGGTGAAAGAAGGGGAGATTTTCGGTTTATTGGGACCAAACGGTGCCGGTAAATCGACCCTAATCCGAATGCTGACAACACTATTAAAGCCCACTTCGGGAACAGCGGTTGTGGCAGAATCCGATATCATCGCCGATGCTAATGGGGTACGAAGAGCTATCGGGGTTATTTCTCAGAACCTGACCAGCGATTTAGAGTTAAGTGTCGAAGAAAATCTGATTGTCTTCGCAATGCTCTATGGTGTTCCCCGAAAACTGCGTGGCGATCTAATCGCAGATTTGCTGGCAGCGGTCAAATTGACTGAATGGGCTGATCGTCAAGTAAAATTTCTTTCGGGTGGGATGCGAAGACGTGTCGAAATCGCTCGCGGATTAATTCATCAACCGCGAATTCTCTTTCTTGACGAACCGACTACGGGACTTGATCCTGTCTCCCGTGCCGCAGTTTGGGACATGCTCCGAGAAATCAAAAAGAAACGAAATCTCACAATTCTGCTTACTACCCATTATCTCGATGAAGCCGATCAGTTTTGTGATCGAATCGCCATCATCGATCATGGACGTCTCGTTGCACTCGATACACCACTCAACCTAAAAGCAGCATTACCGGGCAAAAGCGTGTTGGATGTCAGCTTCGTAAACGTACCTGGGTTATGGAAAACGACTCTGAAATCGCTCCCAGCTGCGGAAGACGTTTCGGGAGAAGGGCTGGCGTTTCGAATCTCGTCTTCCAATGGACCTATTACAATGAAGGCAATGATTGAAGTTGCCGAACAAGCCCACGTTGACTTTACTTCCCTTTCGGTGCAGAGTACAACTTTGGATGACGTCTTTGTTCAATATACAGGGCGCCAACTGCGCGATGCGTTGCAAGAAGTGAACCTGAAAGAAAGTCCGGTCATGAGAGGAAAGCACTAAGATGAAGTTACGCATGGAATTTAAAATGTATCGAGTTTGGGCAATTGTCGAACGCGAACTTCGCCGGGTTCGACGAAGTCCGCTGCTCATAATCATTACCATCATCGGACCGCTGTTGCAATTGGTCATACTCGGCTATGCATTCGGAGGAAACCTGCACGGTCTTCGCTTAGCGCTTGTCGATCAGGATCACGGAATTCCCGCTCTGAAGATCCATGAATTGACAAATACTATCGCGGCAAATGCCCGCACATTTGAAACAATCGACTATCATGAAGAAGCACAAGCTATAACCGATTTACGACGCGGAAAGGTAGATGGAGTCCTGACAATTCCACCAGGGTATTCACGACGACTCTTAGCGAAAAATAATCCGTCAGTTGGCTTCATCGAAAATAACAGCGACCGGTTTGTTTCAACAGCGCTAAGTGGTACTCTTCAAAACCTTATAACCGCTACTAGCTCGTCGCAAGTGGGAACTATACGACTGAATAGTGCTCCACGATTGGATATTGTAGAGTTATTTCCTTTCGTTCCATACATCCAGTATCTGCTGGCAGGAACAATCGTTCTCGCAATCTATACGATGGCGATGTTGGGTGGTGTTTTCAGTTTTTCGAATGATAAGACACTGGGAATTCACGAGGGTTATTTAGTCACTCCGATTACGAAGTTAGAAATGGTTACTGGGTTTACCATCTCTGGTGCAGTTAAAGCCGTGATAGCAGGTATCGTTCTCATGATCGTCGGAATGCTGATCGCAGGTATCGATAATGTATTCGAACCGATTCGACTGTTGAAATTATCGGCGGTTGTGGTGCTGACTTCGCTTGCGTTCGTGAATATGCTGTTCATGTTACTGGCAAGAGTGGATGATCCGATGATTCCGCGAATTGCAAGCCAGTTGCTGACTACACTTCTGTTCTTTCCGAGTGGAGCAGTATACCCCATCCAAGCTTTTCCCTCATGGCTGCGCGTAATAGCGACAGTTAACCCATTTACTTACGCAGTTCACGCTCTGCGTAGTATTCTGATCCAGAACGTAAGCCTAAGTGCTATAACGCTTGACCTCACAGTATTAGCTATTTTTACTGTATTGACAATGGGGATATCTGCGGTTTCATTCAAACGGACACTCTAACTTCTACTCGCATACATGTCGTTTACTTCAGCGAATCGTGACTTCGCTGAAGAGCAGTTGGCGAGTTAATACGAGAACTGAACTCAATCGAAGCACAATTGCTTGAGTTGGAATCCAAGCAAGTAAAGAAACGAGCGATTGCCAATTCCATCGAACTGGCACAGCAGTTTTTGGAGTGCTACGAAACTGCAACAATAGAAGAGAAGAGGATGTTTATTCGGGCGTTTGTGAAGAGGATTAATGTTAACCCTATTTTCGAAGAGTTTAGTATTGAAGTATTGACTTACAAGGGAAATGCATCTGAACAAATTAAAGATACCTAATTTTGTTCATACGGTTACATCATTTTGCATTTATTCGTCGAACAGAAACGCGGTCTATCCGTTTCTCTTCAAATTGGTTAAATACTGTCCGAGTCTATATATCGAATAGTCCTTTATTTGATATTTCTTGCTTAATCTTGATGCGGAGGTTCTCGTTATCTATCCTCTCGATTTCACTTACTTCAACTTCGTCGGATGTTCTTATCACCACTGTTGCAATAACATGATTTTTACTTTCAGTTGTGTTTACTTGCTCGATCACGAACCTATCATTCAGTATTTTCCCGACCATTTTTTCAAGCTTATTAATAAGGTACTTATTCCTGGCGCTATTAAACAATGCTCTGTACAACCGATCTAATATTTTGGTCACGTACTTGGAAGGTATTTTGCCGAATTTCGAGTTTTTGAACCCCTCTTGAACAACTGGGGTAACAGTTGCGTTTAGAGCCCAAAGCAGTGCAGTAGATATAGT
>CAZPUW010000080.1:0-9539 GCA_964589795.1 uncultured bacterium | reverse complement strand
CATTTTACAAAAAAAGGACAGATTGTTTTCTGTCCTTTTTTTATTAACAGTGATTAAAAATTATTGTGGTTCTTCTTCCGGTTGTGGCCCGACTTTGATACCGGAAATATAGAAATACCTTAAATTGAGGTCGGAGCTATATATCCGAATCACATTATGGCCATCTACCAATCTATCCGAAATAGCATGTCGTTCCCACCCTTCCGAATCTGAAGTGTCCCATACTCGCGATGGCGTCCATTCCGGGTTGACCACATGGTTATTCACTTCAATTACACCGATTGTACGGTTTAAAAAAGTAAGTGGATAGTTTCGCGTACTGCGAACCGTTTGCAACCACAGGTACATCGGTGGATCAGATTGCTTACGTGCGGGTAAGTTAAATTCCATTTGGATAAATTGGCCCCCAACCGGATTTTTGTTGGGATATGCGAAACCAAATTCCCAAGCGTACTTATTCCAATTTTTTACTAAAACAATCGGTGGCCCATCCTCGGCATCGACTTTGAATCCACCAACCTCAGGGTGGTGAATACCGGTCACCCAACGGCTGATATTGCTTGCGATTGGCTTTCCATCTTCGCCAATTCTTAATTCCGTTGCAAAACCGCTTTTGTAAACCCCTTCAATTTCTTGTGATGGATCGGTTTGTGTCACCATGATTCGCAATGGTGGCGGTTTGATATAACCGGTTACATCGCCAAATTCTATCGTGTGGGCACCGTAAGAAAGATTCCCCTCCCATCGCCCTAAATTGTGATCTTTCGTATCGACGTAAATCATCCCTTCAACCGGCTTAGTTACTACCGCTACCTTACGTTGCGTCGTAACATTTTGAGTGTGCAATTGAAAATTTAGCCGTTGCTCTTGGAACGCCGAACTGATTAAAACACTCGATTCCGGTGGATCGACTGAAAAGCCGTCTTTCTTTACTTGCACCCGATGAGTCCCTAATGGAACTAATAACCAAGCATCGGTTAGTTGTGCATTTTGCTCGCCATCCAGAAAAATCGTCGCGCCTTGTACATTGGAGGAAACGAAGATACGACCACTGCCACCGATAGCGGGGATGCGTGAACGTTCGTGAGGTAGCAGAGGAACGACTTCCCGGGAAGGATAAACGTATGACCGTTCCAAATCTTCGTTAGAATGGCTCGAATCTACTTTTGCAGCTTTTAAAACGGTTCGTTTTTGTGGTGGTAAAGCACTGGGTGGGAATAGCCGGAAGTCGTAAGTAATCGTTTCACCGGCGTCAATTTTTAACGCCGCACCGGCGGGTTCTGCGATCAATGAATCTTTTCGAACTTCCAGTAAATAGCTACCCGGTACAATCCCTTTGATGATAGCAGGAGTTAAAAAACCGGTCGCTTTACGGTCGATCAGAACCTCAGCACCGGTAGGATTCGACTGGACGATGATAATTCCCGGTCGTTGGAAGGTAAAATACAGGTACCCACTGATGAGTAAGACGACGAGTACGATTGCCGCAGAAAGTTGAATCAACCACTTTCTGTCTTTAAATCCACTTCCCACAAGGGATTCCGATTCCGGACGTCTATTCCGGAAAAAAAGCATATCTATGTCGTACTCCTAATTCGTTGGTTATATTTGTAACGTAATAAATCGAGGGACGGTTGGCAAACCATAACAATTGGTATGAACAAGCATTTAACCGGCGATATGTCGAACTCTATGCGCATCGCGACGAAAATGAATGTACTGCTCTATATGATACGCTTGCGGCTCTCGGCTTGTTTCCCGCTAATGGTATCGTCGTTGATGCCGCTTGCGGCAATGGTAGGTGGTTAAAGATACTCCGGCTGCACAACCAACCCGCAACCGGATTCGATCTTTCAACGACACAGTTGAAGTTCGTTGAAAATGAGTATGTAGTCCGGGCAAACTTGTTGCAGTTCCCGTACCAATCAAAATCCGTGACAGTCGTCACGAGTATCTTCTCAAGTTTTGGTTACTTTGATTCGGTTGCCGAAGATATTCAGCAATTAACCGAGACTGCGCGAATACTGAAAGTGGGTGGATGGTTCATTATAGATACGGCACCGCCGCGAACACTTGAACATCTTGTGCCGGAAGGAAGCCATACTTTCTCCGATGGTGTTACTGCTAAAATACAACGTAATCGTGACGGTATCCGGGCGATAAAGACGGTAACGCTTGATACTGGCGACTATTGGGAAGAAAAATTGCGTATCTACGAAGAGCACGAAATCGATGCAATGGCACAATCCGTTGGCTTACAACTCCAATGGCGTATCGGCGATTACACCGGCGAAACCTATCATCCCGGCACTTCCCCTCGTATGATTGGATGTTATGTTCGAACTAATTGACCGTCAATCATGGCTCGATTACCACGCCCTTCCCGCCATTGTGCGTGATGCTCTCGCGGCGCAACACCCGACCAAGGCATACCCGACCGGTCTCACCGAACGCCTCGACTTTGTCGAACGGAAAGCCGTTGCCGGCCAACAACCCGGCTTCGGCGGTGGCCCACTCTACAGCACCTACAAACGCTGGACTGCCGCACAAATCACCCAGAACGACCCCATCCACAACACCTATTGGATCGAAGCTGGCGATAGCGATTGGAACGAAATCGCCCACATCGACACCGACCGTGAAGTTCTCCGCTGGGAAGACCTCGCACCCGGCGTACCCGTCGGCGACCGCGAGTTACCGCCTGATTTCCGCGCTCGCATCACAAACCATTGGTCATCATTCTCCCGCGTCCAAGACTTGGACGGCGCATTTACCGGCACTGTCCGCGATTCATTTTTTTCATTCCATTGGTTGTGCGACCCATCCGCGAAACAAACCGTATTCTTCGACGGTCCGCCATTTCTCTTGAAATCGAATGTATCGAAAGTGAAAGCCGAACTCGCTGAATGGCTTGAGCGGCTTGGTGAAGGCGTTACCGCGCTTGAGCTTGGTATCGAGCGTGTCACCCATGACTACCACACCCCTCAAGCAACCCTCCAGTCCAATAAAACCGGGTGGTTCTGGGTACCTGACCCCAATTCACCTCGCCTCGCCGTCGAACATGCATCCCATCGTCTATTCCGCATTGGCGACAAAGAGATGAACGCCCACGACCTCTCCGCAATGGCGAAAGAGGGCGTCGGCATCTTCATCCCCGGCGCACTCTGGCGCACGTTGTTGCAACAAGCCCTCCTGCATCCCACCACTGTCGTCGTCGGTGCCGCCGAAGCCGCCTATTGGGGCGAAGTCGCTGAGTTGTTCAAGTGGGCGGGCATGCGCTTTCCCAAACTTTTATTGCGCGTCGGTGCAACCGTTCTTCCCGCCAACACGAGCATCTTATCCCGCGCCGATATTTTTTCCGACACCGCACCCGAAATCGCTGTACCCGACGAGTGGCGCGTCTATCAGGATGCAATCGCGCACCTCGATTCATCGCTTGCCGCCCTGCCCGCCACTGCACCGGAACACCTTCGCGACGCGATAGCGAAGGGACGCGAGAAAGCAATCTACCAGTTGAATCGTATCGTAGAACTTGGTGCGAAGTACCGCGACGAGCAGACCGGCAGCCGCCGTAAACGGTGGGAGCAAGCCCGTGAACTCGCGGTTGGCACTCACGCGAAACCCCCGCAGGAGCGCCGTATGACGCTGTTGGAAGCATACTTGCGGTGGAGCGGGGAAGGGCTGATGGAATTGCGCGAAAAAATTTTCCAGTCGCAAGAAGGTGGCCGCTTCCTATTCCGTGAATCTTAATTTTTTTGTTTTTTATTCTTTTGCCCAACGCCCAATGCCCAATACCCAACACCCTTTGGAGTTCTCATGTCCGATGTATTAGTTATCGCCGCGCACCCCGATGATGTCGAGCTGGCATGTGCCGGAACCGTGGCGAAATTGGTGAAGGCGGGGAAATCCGTCGCAATCGTGGACTTGACCCGCGGCGAACTCGGTACGCGCGGTACGCCCGAGCAACGTTTGGCGGAAGCCGCCGCCGCCGCGAAAGTATTGGGTGTGACGACGCGCGAGAATTTGGGATTGCCGGACGGATTCATCAACAGCGCCGATTTATCACACCGCAGTGCCGTCGTGACCGCTATCCGCAAACATGCGCCGCACCTGCTGTTGTACCCCTACCCGGAAGACCGCCACCCCGATCACGGCGCGTGTGGACGGTTGTGCGAGGAGGCGTCGTTTCTGGCGGGATTGGCGAAGATAGACGATGGCTACGCGCCGCACCGCCCGCAGGTGAAACTCGCATTCCAGCAGGCGTGGGAACAGAAGACGACGCTCATTGTAGACGTCACCGATACGTGGGAACAGCGGATGGAGGCGATGCGGTGCTTCCGCTCCCAATTCCACGACCCGCGCAGTACCGAGCCGGAGACATGGATAGCGACGCCGGAATTTGTCGAGGGGATTGAAGCGAAGGGGCGGAACAACGGCTTCAAGATTGGTGTGAAGTACGGCGAAGCGTTTTGGCACCGGGGACCGATTGCAGTGTTTGATTTAGGAGTATTCTTTGCACCGATGGCACGGCATGTCTGACTTGGGGTCATAGGTCATGGGTTGTGGGTGGTAGTGAGGTCATAGGTCATGGGTGGTACAGGTCTCCAGACCTGTGTTCATTGATTTGCGAGGAATACAGCATGCAACCTTGTGCATGTGACATGACGTGGCAATCCTTAAATTTTGAATCGCAATAAGGGGTGTCCGTTATAATTATGTTATAATGATGTTACTAACAATGTTTAACCGGACAACACTGACGTTTGGTCGATTTTACCGTAGGATAGGATTTATCCTGTCGACCATAAAACTTCAATTCATCGAACCCGGTGCGAGCAAAGCTCGCTTGCCTTAGAGCGATTGGTAGCACCTGTATTTGTAGGGGCGCCGCCATGCTGCGCCCTTTCTTTTTGTGGTAGTGCACACCGCCGAATGTGCACACCGCACCGCCTCCCGGCGGTGTTGCCGTATCGTAGGACAGACATTCTTGTCTGTCAAATTTGATTTGCGAGGAATGTTACGAAGAAACCTGCAAAGCAGTTACGACGTGTAATGACGTGGCAATATATGCAGTATCTAAATTCACTTTGTCTGAAGAGTTTGTAACTTTCTACTAATGAGAGAAAAAAGTGAAAGTGTTGTTCGGTAGACGAATTCTGCTTCTGCTCTGTCTGCCGATGGTCTTTCGAGAGCGTGTCTACCCTTATGAGTAAATCCATTTATAGCCTTTATCAACAAGTCAATCTGTGCGCGATCCTCTTCATTTTCGAATATTTTACTTAAGAGAATTTGAAACTTTGTATCTTTTTTTCCTGTTTGAGACTGTTCTTTAGCGATTTGATCAAGTGCTGTATAACAACTTCCCAATACCGCATTTGGATTATCATCACGTAGATGAGTTTCTGCTTCCCGAAGGTGCTGAATAATCAACTTTGATAACTTAAAATTTTTAAAAATATCTGACCTAATTTCAAATAACTCTAATTCAGACCATTCTAATTCTTTGAGAAACGAAATCCAGTCTGAATGTGCAATCATAAAGTCATGTCCATTATTGAATTGTTGATTGAGATATGGTTGTGGTATAAGTGGAGTATTTGCTTCTTTTTCATCCAGTTTTCGTAAATCTTGTGAAGTATAAAATAATTGGATTGAGAATGGCAATCTATTGCGGGTACGATTTTTCTCAATGAAATGAATAACTTCAGAAGTAATAGGAAAAGTCAATTCCGCTCTACCAGATGTATTGCTGTTCATTGGAGCATTCATATGGATTCTGCTATCCATGCTCGTTTCACCGATCAATCTTTTTTCAAAGTAGAGTTTACCACCAACATGATGTAAAATTGCTGTGCTCATGCTGTTCCAATTCAATCGAACATTGAGTGTCAGAGTTCGAAAAGGAAATTGACCTACCTGTATGCTATCTATTCCATCTATATTGAGTGACATGAGTTACCTTTCTTGTACTCTAAAGAGTGTTGTTATTTGTATAAATGAAAACACAAAACCGTTACTTTTACACTTCTTGTTGAATCATTAGGTAAATGAAAATCGTATTCAAACCAACTCTCAGAATGTTTTTTTACGAGTTTTAGGTGACACGTATGCTTTTGAGTATCGTATTCAATTTGTTTTAATACTGGGTCTAATTCTTTGTTTTGTACGAAACAAAGAATTGCTGTTTTTGAATCTCTCCAAGTTAGATAGCTGAGAAGTTGATCGATTGTTTTGTAATATGCTTCAATGCCGTGCCAAAATTTACATTCAGCGACAAATACGTTTGAATTTTCATGCCGTATTAAGATGTCTGTTTTACCGGAAAGATTAAAGGTCTCACCAGTTGTACTCTCGAAATGAGGAGTTAGAACCATTAGGAAATAATCACGTAAAGACTCCTCATCTTTATCAGCATACGTCTTAGGTAAGCGTTCCATTGCCTTGCCAGTGTCATTTATGACTTTCAGAATTCCTCGATAAATGGTCTCATCAATAGTTGGTTCTGGTTTGAAAGCAGTTGTTGGAGCTGACGGTTTAACGATGATCTTTTTGGCAATAACTGGTAAAGAAAAAGTACTTGAAACGTTTTCTTTATTTTGAATAGGTACACCAAGTGAAATAAGCAAATTCTTACGGCTCAAAATATTCGATTTCCGCATATCAATAATTTCCTTAACAAATCTCTCCAAATCATTATTAAATGCGTTTACATCTGTTGTAATGTTGTTTATATAGCTACGCAAGGAGTTGATCTGACGATCAAAGTAGTTTTTTATTTGATCTTTGTTCGTATCAAATATCACATATGAAAAGTTGATATTTCCATTGACAATTGTACCTTCAGGTGGATAAGTTGAAAACGTTGAAGGAACACATTTGAATAGTTTTGCTTCTCCCGAAAAAGGAATGTGATAAGTAATTACTTGCCTCTTATAGGTTCCACCTCTACGTACATCATATCCGTACGGAAAATTTTCTGCAGGTATATCACATTCATTTTCAGAAGCATTTAGTTTCTCATAGTAAACTACAATTGGGTTTATTTCATACTTATTCACTAAATATTGGATGTACTTTGTTTCATTAATGTTCAACAACCTATCTTCATTTTCATTAAGTATTTCGATACGTAATTCTTGTCTTTGATTCTCGAAAATCGTGGACAAACGATAATCTGAAAATAAATTAAAAGTTTGTGGCATTGAGTTCTCCTTATTTGCTCGTGTTAAATTCGTTCGTTTATTACTTATATAAAATTATCATTTTTTCGGTCTTATTACAACTGTAATATTTGAACAACCTCGGAAGTTCTTTTCCTTCATTTTTTAATAATTGGCACTCGATAATACATTCCGTATTCATAGCGGGAAAGTACTCTGCTCGATTATAGTCAAATAAAAATGTCTAACATTAAATAATGTGCACACTCGGCGGTGTGCACTACCACAAGGATACAGGTCTGAAGACCCGTACCACCCAAAAAGAAAGGGCGCAGCATGGCAGCGCCCCTACAATGGACAGGTTGAAACCTATCCTACTGTGGTAGGACAAAAATTTAACCTTTTAATGTGCACACTCGGCGGTGCGCACTACCACAAGAATACAGGTCAGGAGACCTGTACCACCCAAAAGATTACTCAATGAGTACCCACTTACCATCCTTCAATATCAATTTCTCCGATGGTGTCTTTTCCCGCGGTATTTCCAGTTCCCGCCATAAATCATGTTCCTCGTTCGCTTCGCGTTCCGCTTGCTTCTTGCGCGCTTTTTCCGCGCGGGTCAATGGCCGTTTCCGAATCGTAAGACCGCTGTTGTACGGTTGCAATTCCAACGGATCCATATAAGTCTCCAACCCGAGCAAGTCGAGAATAACACCATCGAGGATAATTGCATAACTGTTGCCATGTTTGTACAACTTTTTTTCCCATCCCACCGACTCCTCGCCTTCCGCGCCATTCGCCACCTTCCTGTCTTTTCCGGTGTGCTCTATGGCAATAGGTTTCTTGCGGATAAAAAGCGTTTTGTTATGCATCCGTAGCGTCATGATTGACTCGGGAGTAATCTTCGCATACTGGAGTAATTTCTTGTTGATGAGTACGGCACCGCTATTCCCAACCCGAAACAATTTCTTTTCCATCCTTTTCCTTTCTTCATTCTTTATCCTGCATCCTTTTCTTTATCTTTTTCTTTTATCCTTTCCATCCACCACCCACCATTCACCATCCACCATCTTTTAACTCTTTTCCCGGCCCCCAACCCCTAACCCCTAATCCCCATTTTTTTCCTGTTCCCCGTAGTTCTCGTTAGACTCATTGTTAGACTTCCTGTTAGACACATTGTTAGACTCATTGTTAGACTCATTGTACATACATTTTTGCTTATTGCGATTCAAGATAGTGCCTCGAAACGACAAAATCTGTCAAATCAAATTCGTTCATCACTTTTTGTCATTGCGAGGACCGAAGCGCTCAACCGCGTGGGCGCGTAGGGACGTGGCAACCTCCTGTCAATTCACACGCGACAGGATTGTCGCATCTACCTAAAAGCCGCCCGGAGTGCGGCGCTACAAAGAAAAGGGAGGGCTCGTGAGCCCTCCCCTACTATTTATTTTGTCATTGCGAGGAAAACTGCACGGCAGCGAAGCGGTGCAGTTTAGCGAACACCTCTAAATTTTGTGAATGTCAGGTTCGCACCTAAGGTGCAACCTTGTGCACCTGTAGTGACGTGGCAACCTTGTTTTATAACGTGACCGGCGACCGGTGACCGCCCGCTACTTCACTGCATCAACCGCCGCGAATGCCGCGATGTTCACGATTTCGCTCACTTCGCACGACCTCTGCAGGACATGGACGCTGTCATTCATTCCCATCAAAATCGGGCCAATCGGATCGGCGTGTCCCAGCCCAATCAGCAGTTTGTACGCGATGTTGCCGCTTTCCATATTCGGGAAAATCAGCGTATTCGCTTCACTGCCGGCAAGCCGCGAGAATGGATACGTCTTGTCCAACAATTCGTGATTGACCGCGGTATCGGCCTGCATTTCACCATCGATGATGATGTCGGGACGCTTGGCATGAACGATTTCCGTGGCGCGGCGAACACCAATCGAGAACGGGTGATCCGCACTACCGAAATTCGAGAAGCTGAGCATCGCTACGCGCGGCTCGACGGCGAAATGTTTCTTCACCGTGTCAGCGGAGAGGATAGCGATTTCCGCCAATACCTCCGGGTCGTCGATGTCGATATTGACTGTGGTGTCGGCGAGGAAAATCGTCCGCTCCTTGAATACCAGCGCATACAAACCGCTGACTTTCTTCACACCCGGTTTCTTGTCAAGCAGTTGGAGCGCGGGGCGCAGGGTGTCGGGATAGTGCTGTGACACACCGGCGACCATGGCATCGGCTTTGCCCGCTTTGACCAAAACGGCGGCGAGGTAATTCGGATTCTTCAGCAGGTTGCGCGCTTCGGTGAGCGTGACACCGCGCCGTTGCCGCGCTTTCCAGATGGTCTCGACGTAGCTGTTGTAATCCTCTTTCTCA
>CAZPUW010000079.1:0-9635 GCA_964589795.1 uncultured bacterium | reverse complement strand
GTTCCGTGGTCACTTTGTTCTATTTACAGAATTTTTCGATTACAGAGATTGCGGATATTGTTGGACAGGCCGAAGGAACGGTAAAAAGCCATCTCCACCGCGCCCGCCAACGGATGATAACCGAAGCGAAAGTAGGATAACAGGGGCGATTCTGATTTGTAATTTCTTGATACCCGTCACGTATCTCGTTCAGAATCGTCGTATTTTATAGCTGAGAAAGTGCCTGATATCCGTATCAGTTGTTGTGAGGAAAGTATGAACGAACGCGAAGAATTTTCATTACCCGGCGACTTGGAGCAAACGCTTTCGAAGCCGCTCACACAGACGTTACCGTCCAGTGAGTTGCTTGCTCGACGCGCGATTGTTCTGAGCCGGGAGATTCGTGCTTCGCGCACCGAACGAACCGTACATGTAATCGGTGCAATACTATTGGGTGTAGCCATCGCACGGATGGGTGTCGAATGGCTGTTTGAACATCCGGTTTCGGGTGAATTTGTACTTACGATGTGGCGTTCAGTAGCGGGTTTGATGGGTTTGCAAAGTTGGTTGATTGTACTCGGAGGAGTTTTAACGGGTGGACTTATTTTCATGGTGAGTCGAGCTCGTAAAACGCTCTCAGAGTAAAACTCTGCATAATTTGCATCTTGTTTCGGGTGTATTGCAGGTACGCGGTAACGTATTTCGTTACCGCTATTTTATTGATTAACCGAACTATCTGTTGTTAAGGCGCATTGGTATGGGATTTTGGAACTTGTTAAAACAAGAGAAGTTATCAAAAAATGTTTGGCATTACAGTTGCTCATTAAGTAGGTAAGAAATGCCGCCTTTCTTGTGTAATTCTGTACCAGAATCCTAAAAATCGGGTATTTACGGTTACCGGGCGGTGTCAGTATTGCAAATACGGTTTATGCATAGTAACGTTACGAAACAGGCGGTCGGACATCCCGGCGCCAATCGCGAATCTCATACTGGAGGTGTTAACATGATGAAGTTCATCCGTAAGTCGAAAGGCTTCACGTTAATTGAAGTACTGGTCGTGGTGGTTATTGTGGCTATTTTGGCCGCGATTTCGGTGCCTATTTACATCGAATACGTACAGGGCGCCCGGGCCGCTGACGCACAAGCTACCATTGGTGCGATTTTGAACGCAGCCAAGATGTATGCGCAGGACCTCGGCGAAGATCCACCGGCAGTTGACGCACTTGAAGCCGGCGGTTATTTGACGCTTGATCCTTCGACCATTCGTCAGTGGACATTTACAATTATCGGTAACAACCCGATTACCCAAATTCAAGCGGTTTCCACCGGTGAAATGCGTGGTGGAGCGGGTAAAACCGTTACGCTTGATGTGCAAACCGGAAAATTCTATGGCTATGGTTTGCCAGTTGACAATAACAACGGTACCAACGGTTAATCTATAACCGAAATTATTTAACCGGTCTCATACCGGTATTGCAATTGGGAAAACGATTGGTCGCCATCGCACCGGTAAGTGCAAACTTACCGGTGTAACGGGTGGCCAGATTTTGTGAGGCGAGCAAGTGGTAATTGACGAACTTTTGCACTTCGCCGTAGATCAAGGCGCATCGGATTTGCACCTTTCTTCCGGTTCGATCCCGATGATTCGGGTTCACGGAAAAATGCGTAAACTCGCGCTGCCGGAACTACATCCGGACGTGATCAGGGAAGCTTTGCACGACATCTTAAGTGAAGATCAGAAGGAACGGTTAGAAGAGCAAAAAGAGATTGACTTGTCGCACGTTTTGTATGACGAGGATGTGATCCCCGGTAAGCTTGCCAAACCGAAGGCCCGTTTCCGTGTAAATATTTTTTCGCAGATACAGGGACTTGCCGCAGTATTCCGGACGATTCCCGGTGACATCAAATCATTTGAAGAATTGGGAATTCCCGAAGTACTCAAAGACCTTGCCATGAAAGACCGTGGGTTAGTGTTGTTAACGGGACCTACCGGTTCCGGTAAATCGACGACACTTGCGACGATGGTCGATCACATTAACGAGTATAAAAATCTTCATATCATTACCATTGAAGACCCAATTGAGTTCTTCCACAATTCGAAGAACTGTATGATCAACCAACGTGAGTTGGGCGCAAACACACACAGTTTCGCTAACGCGCTACGAAGTGCGTTACGTGAAGACCCCGACGTTATTCTGGTCGGTGAAATGCGCGACCTTGAAACCATTTCGTTGGCATTAACCGCCGCCGAAACCGGTCACCTGGTGCTCGCCACACTGCACACATCCTCCGCGGCCAAAACAATCGACCGTATCATCGATATTTTCCCATCTGGTCAAAAGACTCAGGTTCGTTCGATGCTTGCGGAATCGTTGGAAGCGGTAGTTTCCCAGAAGCTATTGCCGAAGAAAGACGGTAAGGGCCGGATAGTTGCATGTGAGGTTATGGTTGCGACGACTGCGGTTCGTAATCTGATACGTGAAGACAAGATTTACCAAATTCCGTCGGTTATTCAAGCCGGTGCGAAGGCAGGTATGCAAACGCTTGATCAGGATCTCCAACGCTTAATGGCGAAGGGTGTGATTGACCGCGATACCGCCGCGCATGTTGCCGATAACCCACGGTTGTTCGAAGTGAATTTGAACGAATAACTACGCAGTACGTGCGGTGGATGGTGCGCCGCATGAATGGTGGCATCACGTTGCGGAGTGGTTGATACACTTCCATAATGGAGATGCGAAACGAATGGATGTTTGAGAGAGGAGATGTATATGCGGAGCGGAATGTTACGCCGTGTGCTCCCCGTTTGGTTACGCCGGGGTAGAAACCGTGGAGGCCTTTCATTGATGGAAGCGTCTGCGAGTTTTCTAATTTTGAGCATCGCCGCAATCGGTACTTTGAAAACGTTTGCGCTGGGACGGGTAGGACTCGAAGGCGAATACGAATATAAGATGGCAGGTGAATTGCTACGTCAACGCACAGAATGGATTCTTGGCGTTGTTCATGCCATTCCTCCGACATCTGATAGCTGGCCGGCGATTTTCGATCAGGGTGATTCCC
This sequence comes from uncultured bacterium, assembly GCA_964589795.1. Lineage (GTDB taxonomy): Bacteria > Electryoneota > JAOADG01 > JAOADG01 > JAOADG01. The sequence continues at coordinate 6,596 of CAZPUW010000079.1, read as the reverse complement.
GCGGATATGCGGTTACCATCGATAAACGTGGTGCAGGACAAGCCGGACAAGGATTCGGCAATCCGCGCGATGTAACCGGCCTCATCTATTACGATGCCGTAACGGCAGTAGATGATCCCGAAACGACGAACACGAACCCGGATTGGTATCAAGTTCATACTTGGATTGAGTGGACCTCTTCGCAACCGACTACCTGGCAAGACGGTATGGCGGAAAAACCGAAAGGAAGGCGCGAAAAAATCGAGTATTCTGCCCGGATCGTACCGGTCTGGATAGATAGCAAGTAACCAGTGTGAACGGATGTGAAAGGGGTATGACCATGTATGCAAAATTCTATAGAAAACGCGGCGGATTCACACTCATCGAATTAGCGGCAACGATGGCACTTGTATCGTTCGCATTAGGTGGGTTCATGTTGCTTTGGGCGGGTGTCGCGAAACAAGAGGATCGAAGTTGGACGGAGCGCACCATCGATGCGTACGGCAACTTCCTGATGTACCGTATCAATCAGGACATGAAAAACGCATTTACCTATTCTTTATTTCGCAGTGGAAATCTTTACGGTATTGATTTAGAGACTGTCGACTATTCAAATCGGATACCCGATACACTTCGCATTCGGTGGCAGGTCCGTTCTAATGGCGATGCTACCCGTTGGCAGAATTTAAATAGCAGTACCAATATCACGAGTATGTTTAACGAGTTTTTTGGTCGTTCCGCTACGAATTTAGGTGCGAATGAACAGATGTATTGCACACAATTCAAATTGACGCCAGTCGGAACAATCGTCGGTCACGAACGAGATTTGGGATTACTGGACTCTGCAGGCGTGCAGATGGATCTTTCGCTTAAATATGTAAACTCTCATCCTCAGCTAACAGTCAATGAAGGATTGGGACGGAGCGATATCCAAATGACTCCCTATGAGCGCGTTTTCTCTTGGACTACGATGGTCTACATGCGCAATTTCTATATCAATCGGTTTAACGCTGGTAACGCCACGTTATTCTAATATATTCAGCGGTCCCGCATAAGGCGGTTCCGAAATGATGTGCGAATGCAGGGGTACGATGATGAAAAGAATGCTTAATGGAAAAGCGAACGGCGGCTATTCGCTTGGTTTTGCGGTTCCGATGGCGATGTTATTGCTGTTCAGCTCTCTGGCATATCTCAAGTGGCAGGTTTATTCGCAAGAGACCGCGCAACATCAAGTCGCGGTAACTCAAGCGTATTATGTCGCGCAAGCTGCAGTGATTTCCAAGCCGCTGGCGTTTATGCGCAATCAGCGTCCCGGCTTCAATCCTACCGCGGATATACCGTTCGCCGACGGTGACATTCCGGGTATGGGAAAGTACCTTCGCCCATTGATTTCTTACGTAACTCAAGCTGGTTTCCAAGAAGGACAACTTTATCAACGGCGCGATTACGTGCTCTCCGCAACCGGGATTGTCGACTACAAAAATTTCAAGGGACAAACGGTAGAAGTACGACGACGGTCGCAAATGTTGGTTCGGAAAAAAGAGTTCTCCCAATTCTTCTACTTCACCGATCAGGAACAGACTCGTTTTAATGAATTTATTTGGTTCTTTAGCGGTGACTCGGTGTATTCTCCGGTTCATTCCAATTCCGATATCGGTGTTCATCCCGGCGCATATTTTGGCTCGTTGGTAACCACCGCCGGACGAATTTTCTCGCCGCAAGGTTCAACTTTTGCGGGTCGTCCTGCACCGGGTTACTTCGAACATGTGAAGCCAATTCCAATTCCGGTCAAGGCAGATTTACTGCGGTCATCCGCAGCGACCGGCGGCAACTGGCTGAACACAAGCAATCAGCAATATGTTTACGGGTTGTGGTTCCACGGAAACCAAGCAACCGAGTGGCGCTGGCGTACCGGAACACCTAATCCGCCATATCTTGATATGAACCATACCGAAGGTGAATTAGCTTGGGGTACTTCCGGTGAACATGCGATTTTCTGCGATGGCGAGTTGTGGATTAGTGGAAGCATGCACGGTCATGTTGGAGTGGGTGCATCAGGAAACTTAAGATTGTACGACAATATTACTTACAGCGAAGGCGCTGCGGCATTGTATCCCTATCACGTGACTTTGCTAATGGATGACATGGCAACATTAATCAGCGAAGCTGCGGAACCCGGTCAACGACGCGAAGATCCATGGACGGGAATCCTAATTGCCAACACACCGGCGAATGGCCGTGAGGGTGGACGCGATGCGGCTCCCGCAGGGCTAAACGGACAATACCGCCGCGATATCGCAATACACGGCCAGCTCTTTGCACTTAATTCGAGCTTTACGTTCGAACAGCAGAACGATACATGGGATCCGTATCAAGCGCCGCAAAATTTAACAAATGACGAGCGCGGATATATCTATCTCACCGGCGCAGTTTGTCAGCACCGTAGAGGTTATGTTCACCGTTCGAATCACGGCGGTACCGGCTACTTGAAATCGTACCAGTTTGACCCGCGGTGGGACAAAACGAAGACCTCGCTTGTACAATATCCGCCGTTTCAAGTTGACTTGACTTCGGAAGGATTCATGAAATGGGATGTCCTCGGTTGGCAGGATTTACCGCGTCATGCGGGCGACGAACGCTCTGAATAATTTTTTTACTTAATCGCTCTTTGAAAATTTGTCATAGTTCCTGCTTGCACATGCAAGTAGAGTTCGCAAGATTTCGATTTGATGTGTAAGTACGGTTTTTGATGCAAATGAAGGTGTACTATGAATATGAAAAGAAAATATGTAAAGGCGGACTCCGGTTACTCGCTTGGGTTTGCCATTCCGATGGCGATGCTGTTGTTATTCAGTTCGCTTGCATACATAAAATGGCAGGTTTCTGAAAAGGAAACCGCGATGCAGCAAGTTGCCGTCACTCAGGCCTATTACGTGGCGCAGGCAGCCGTAATCGCAAAGCCGCTCGCATTTATGCGGAATCAAACTCCCAGTTTTAATCCGACCGGAGATATCCCGTTTGCCGATGGAACCATTCCGGGCATGGGTAAATATCTTCGTCCGTTGATCAGCTATGTCACACGAGCCGGATTTCAAGCAGGACAGCTATTTCAGGACAGGGATTACCTTCTATCTTCTACTGGAATTGTCTCCTTTAAAGATTATCTGGGACAATCGCACGAAGTACGCCGTAGAGCCCAGATGTTAATTCGGAAGAAAGAGTTTTCACAATACTTTTACTTCACGAATGAAGAACAAACCCGATTTGGCGAATACATCTGGTTTTTTAACGGCGACTCGGTTTTCGGACCAGTACATTCCAATTCTAATATCGGTGTACATCCAGGTGCGTATTTCGGTAGCTTGGTTACGACGACCGGCACTATCCAAAGTCCAGTCGGATCGACTTTTCGCGGACTACCGGCACCCGGTTATATCGAGCACGTGAAAGCGATTCCGATTCCGGTAAAGGCCGATCGATTACGTGAAGCTGCAGCAGGCGGTGGCGGAGTTTGGCTGAACACATCGACTAATCAGTATGTGTATGGAATTTGGTTCCATGGTAGCGGTGCAGATGTGTGGCAATGGGCAACGGGAACACCTAATCCTCCATTTATGAATGGTTCTCCGAACGGGCCGCCAATCACGTATCCACCGAATTCAGAATATGCAATTTTTTGCGATGGCGAGTTATGGATTGCTGGTTCGATGCATGGTTTGCTGGGTGTAGGTGCCGAAGGTAATTTGCGGTTAATGGATAATATTGTTTACGCGCAAGGAGTCGGTCCGGTATATCGCGCAACTTTGGGTATGACCGACGAAGCGACGTTGACTAGCGAAGCCCCGGAACCGGGAGCTCGCAGAGAAGATCCCTGGACAGGCATATTAATCGCCAATACGTGGGCGAACGGTCGGGAAAATAGTACACAGGGAAGTGACATCGCTATCAATGGGCAACTTTTTGCATTAAATTCAAGTTTCACATTTGAGCAACAGAACGATACTTGGGATCCTTACCAAGGACCCACGCCCGATAATCGCGGTTACATTTACCTCACGGGTGCAGTCTGTCAAGAACGTCGCGGCTACGTACATCGTGGCAATCATAGCAGTACAGGATATTTGAAATCTTACCAGTTCGACCCACGCTGGGATAAAACGAAAACTTCGATGGTTCAGTATCCACCTTTTCAGGTTGACTTGACATCGGAAGGTTTTATGAAGTGGGACATTCTTGGTTGGCAGGATTTACCCCGCCGTGTTGGAGATGAGCGCAACGAATGAGCGCGCTCTCTTGACTTGATCTTCGATTGACGTTTCGGAGTGTTGGTACATTCCGAAACGTACAATCAAAAATATTTTGATGTAGTATGCTTACCGCTTGAGATTGTGATTCCGGATTGAAAAAGATGCCACGTAGTTTGATGATACGTAAACAATTTGTTTTTAGTTATAATTCTTACAAGCCGGTTTAACCGGCGCCAAATTTTGGCATGAGGAACATCTTGATTTTTCCAACGGGTTTCGGTCTACCCCCAATTTCTGGCACTTTTTCTTCCGTCAGCTATTATTCACTTTTTCACCCGGCGGGCAAGCCCGATGGTTCGCTTGTGAAGCCGGATTTTTGTTGTATATTACGTGTGCGCAAGCTCACGCGTTTGCTGCAAGCCGATCTTTTTTGAGTGGGAGGCAAAGCTACGAATGGTCTATAAAACTTCACAACGATTAGGGCTGGATATCGGGTCACACAGCATCAAGCTGGTGTCCGCCGAGAAATCAGGCAACCGATACCGGCTTGGAGTCGCGAAGATAATCCCCTTGTACTCCGGGAATGAGAATTACGATTCTGAAGGCCCGAAAAAATCTATCGTATTACCCAAACTCGTGGAAGCATTCCAAGAGTTAAAAATCGTCCCCAAACGCGTTAAGTTTTTAGCGACGTGTGTAAGCGGTGCGAACATCGCTGCGAAAGAGATTAAATCTCTCAATATGGCGGAAGAGGAAATGTCCTCGGCGATTATGTCGGAAGCGCGGAAGCATATTCCGCTCGACGGTTCCGAGACAATGGTCGATTATCAAATTCTCGGCGACGATATACAGGAACCGGATAAAATCCGCGTTCTGCTTGCTGCGACGACGCGCAAACTTTACGATAGCCATCTTGAATTATTACGCGATCTCGAATTCAAACCCGGTATCATCGATCTTGAAGCGTTGTCTGGAATTAACAGCTGGATGCTCTTGAACGAACTCCCGGACGAAGGTGTGTATGTCTACCTCCATCTCGGAGCGCGCCATACGAGTTTGTCTGTTGTCGGACGTAAATCTCTCTTTTTTACCCGTGATATTCCGGTCGCCGGAAACACTTTCAATGAAGAATTGGAAGCGAAATACGGATTGAACTGGGCGGAAGCCGAAGCGGAGAAGATTGCAAAAGGAATGTCGCTCGACCGTGCGGTAAAAACCACGGGTACGCAACAGGATACCGGCAGTATCGCTCTTGCATCGCGTTCCGCTTACGATCAATTACGCGATGAAGTGAATCGTTCCCTCCGGTATTATGTAAAAGAAACCGGTATGAGCGATATCCGCATGTTTTTCTTAACAGGCGGCGGTTCACGGCTGAAGGATTTGTCCGATTACCTGCATTCGAAATTCAATGTACCGGTCGTTAAGTGGAACCCCTTCGAAATGATCGAAGGCGGCGACGCGATCCCACCGGACGAAGCTCCGCAGTACGCTGCGGCATTAGGTTTGGCATTGCGCGGAGACTGATACAATGGTTCGTTCATTTGCAATCAACCTTAATAAAAGTGAGGGCGCTGCGGAACGTGCGGCACGTCGCCGCAATCGTACCGACTGGATGCTGTTGGGTGTATTGACGTTACTGCTTGCAGTAGTCGCCTACCTCAACGTTCGCCAGACGGATGCCCTTACCGATATTGAAAAATTCCGCAATCAACGCATTCTCGAAGTCAAAAAACGACTCGACGAATTATCGAAAGAGGGTATTCAAGTTAGCCGCGACGACGTGGACAATCTTGCCCGTATCGATAAAGAACGCGTGATGTGGACAAAGAAATTAATGGCTATCACGGAAACATTGCCGTCGGATATGGCAGTGACCGGATTGTTCTATCATAATCGTCAGTTGCGCATCAGTGCAATCAGCCAAATTAAGAAAGATGAGAAGGAATTCGACAAGGTCGTCGCACTGCAAAACCGGTTGCGCGATTCTGAGCGTTTCTTCTCCGATTTCAAAAAGATTCAATTTGTTGAATCACGGCGCATCACTGTCGATGATCAGGATATTCTCCAGATGTCATTCGTAGCATCGCTTGAAGCCGATATCGGAGCGAGTAAAGTTGTCAATAAACGGGATGCCACCGAATCGATTTTGGGCGGCAGTAAGGGTCCCGCAGCATCTAAGATGCCGGTGAGGGGATAACCATGAAAAAACTCATTGTCGCCTTCATTTTGGCATTTGGTTTCGGAGCCGGCTTCTGGTACCATTACACATTCGCGTACCCGAAACGCCCGATATTGCTCGTAGCAAAGGCGGATACGCTCCGCAGTCTCAACGAGAAGTTGATTTCTGCGGAAATACTTGCCCGCGAA
>CAZPUW010000078.1:0-9652 GCA_964589795.1 uncultured bacterium | reverse complement strand
TGATAGCACCGGTACATGGGATACGTTGTTTAGCGCCGTAGCAAACAACGGTACCCACCAATGGCGTCCGGATGTTCCATCAAGTACTCAATGTCGAATTCGTATTTTATCGGATTTAATTCCCACCGTCGGTGATACATCCAATGCTGACTTTAGTATTGTCGCACCCGGACACTTCTCGTTCGCACCCAATCCGTTAACGCAAACCGTTGCACCGGGAGATACATTCCGGCAAACCGTTACAATAAGCAACACGGGCGAACAACCGATAACCGACGGTATTCTTACAACAACAACGGCTACAGGAACGTTTGGTTGGATTAGTTCCACCCAACCGGGTGGCCCTACATATTCTTGGGTAGATCCCACTTCGGGTCAACAAGGGCCGCAATCCGATGATATCGTCTCCGGCCCTTACTCGTTACCGTTTACTTTTCCATTTTATGGACAGAATTATACCCAAGTATATATGTGTTCGAACGGATTTATCACTTTTAACTCCGGGGCTTCGAACACCACTACCGGAACTATACCTACAACCGGTTTTCAAACGTTTATTGCACCATACTGGCATGATTTATATCCTACACAATCGGGACAAGCGAAAGTGTTTATGGACACCGAAAATCAAAGCGCAGTATTTGCATGGGTAAATTGTCCATTGTTTAATCCGCGCACTTCGACGGTTAATGTTGAAGTAATTTTGTATGCCGATGGAAGAATTTATTTCGAGTATGGAACTTGTTCAGCGGGAAGCGCCGCTGTTGGATTACAACAAAATAGCACCACCTACTCGGTTGTCGGGAATACTTACGCAGTAACATCAAACACTGCGATTCTGTACCAGCGGTCGAATATTTTCTGTGTACCAAGTCAGACTTCCTTCTCGATACCTGCGGGAGGGAATATTCAATTCTCGATTCTTTGGGATGCCCGAAATCGTTCGTTGGGTGACTCGCTTAATGGTATTTTCAATTTTTCCGGCTCTGCATCCAACTCACCATTAATTGTTCCAGTTATCATGAATGTCGGAATCGTAGATGCCGCATCGGACATGACAGAGTTACCTAAACGATTTGCATTGAATCAGAATTATCCGAATCCGTTTAATCCGGTCACCGAAATAAAATTCCAACTCGATAAATCCGCGATGACAAAATTGGATGTATTCGATGTCTCCGGTCGAAAAGTGTTGAATCTGGTCAACGGTGTGATGTCACCCGGTACTCATTCCGCTTCGTTCAATGGAACATATTTGTCAAGTGGCGTCTACTTTTATCGGCTGCAGTCAGGTACGAATAATGCTGTTCGGAAAATGATGTTAGTCAAATGATTTGCGGATTTTCGAGCTTCATGCAGTAAAGTATTACATTTCGATTCCAACTACAGACACTCATTCCACACGATTGGAATGAGTGTTTTTTTTATGAATCATTCATCAAAAAAAAACCAAAGAATTAAACGAAAAGTAAAATAATTCACAAATATGCCCGATATAAATGATATTTTATCAACAATATAACATATAAACTTTTCCTCTTGGAGATTTCAACCTATCCTATTGAAAAATTAAATTGTTAAGATTTTTTGAGGCAATTTCTTCGAGAGTGACTTGACAAAAAATTATTTCTACATCATTCCTGTGTATTGACAATCTCTCAGTTTAACATTAGACTTGCAACAGATTCACGCTACACATCTCTGCTTGTTTATATAAAAAGTCCAAAGTCTTCGTTGATTTGATCGCTTTGAATTGCCCGCGCAAGACGTTTGTTAACGATTGTTGACGTTATTGGTCGGGGGGAAAATATGCGCCAATTCAAACGAAGTAAAGTTTCATTTTCAATTTTCAGTGGTTTGCTGGTAGTACTGTTGTTAACGTTCACGGTAGCTGCAATTGCGGCTCCAATGAACGGAACAAGCAGTTCTGCGGCGGCGGCGAAAACGGCACGATTAAACGCAATCGTTCAACGCATGTTGAGCAATCAACCGGTTTCAGCTCAGGAAAAACAGGAGGCGTATCCGTTGTTTCTCCGCGCCGAACACGAACGCGACAGTCATCAACCGCCGACTGTAGCAAACAACGGCGGTCCCGATGCCGGAGGTTATTATTGGATTGATAACGTAACCGAACCGAATGGTCCGACGTATAGTTGGGTTGATATTTCCTCTACGGGAACCCAAGTCTCGGTTACAAGTACTGACGATGGTTCTTGCGTGCTGACAAATATCGGCTTCTCGTTCCCGTTTTATGGAACCAACTACACCCAATTTACGATTGGTACCAATGGTTGGATTTCCTTTAGTGGAACCTATGCGGGATTGGGGAGTGGGTATTACAGCAATACCGCCTTACCTGCATCGACTCAACCCCATCCCGCCCTGTTTGTATTTTGGGATGACTGGTATTCGACCAACATGCGATATCAAGTTGTGAATAGCCAGCTCGTTATCGAATGGGTCGCTTCGACGAGTTTCTCCGGTGGTTCAGGTACATTCACTGTTGAAGCAATTCTCGATCCGTCGGGAACGATTAAGTACCAGTACAATACTCTTGGAACTTCCGTAAGCAGCGCAACTATCGGTATCCAAAATGCCGCGGGTACAACTGCGACACAAGTTAACTTCAATGGTTCGCCCGCAGGTACAACGCCTGCAAATGGTCGTGCCATTTTCTTCTATCAACTTGGTCAGGCGGGAACACCGGCGCCAGCAAATAACGCCACCAACCAACCAACTAACGCAACTCTTAACTGGAGTGCAGCCAACGCGGCAACTGGATATGATGTGTATTTCAACACATTTACTCCTCCCACGACATTGGTCTCATCCAATCAAGTTGGTTTGAGTTATAATCCCGGCGCATTGTCTGCGACAACGCAATATTATTGGCAGATTGTTTCCCGTAACGCAGGAGGCACGAATGCAGGTCCGGTTTGGAACTTTACGACTGGCGCAGGTGCGGCGCCAAATGCTCCATCGGGTGGGTTCACTTCTGGTGCAACCAGTTCTTCATTGACAGTGAACTGGGTTGACAATTCAAATAATGAAACCGGGTTCCCAATTACGAGTTCTACCGATGGAATTACTTATAATCCATTGACAACTGCCGCGGCAAATGCAACGACTTACAATAACACCGGATTAAACTCAAATACACAATACTGGTACAATGTGTATTCTCAGAACGGTGGTGGTACGTCTGTTGGTTTCGCAACTGCGAATGGGTGGACCTTGGCACTTACGCCCGGAACGCCGACGTTGAGCTCAACTGGTATCACCGCAGGAACCATCGCACTAGTTAACGGTGGCAATAATGCCGGTACACAATTTGCGATTTACGAAACCGGCACCGGGATGTACGTTCAAGCCAATGGTACACTCGGTGCATCCGCTGTCTGGCAGACCGCTGCAACTTGGGGAGCGACTACGACTATTACCGGCTTGCTCGCCAACACTACTTACCATGTGCAAGCAAAGGCGCGTAACGGTGCCGCAGTTGAAACCGGTATGTCGGGAACGTTGAACTTCACAACAAACGGTTCATACTCGCTTCCTTTCTCGCAGGATTTCAGTGGTGCTACTTTCCCGCCTGCCGATTGGTCGATTATCAATCCTGACGGTCTCGATACTTGGGCCCATTATGTAGGCAGCCCTTCGTGGGCGACGATTGATTTCTGGAGTTATACCAATTATCCGCAAGATGATTATTTAGTGACTCCGCCAATTAACACCGTTGGCGTGGCTGCTGCCGAAGTCGATTTCAATTGGAGCTATTATGGTGCATACACGTCCTCTTATAACGACGGTTTGGAAGTGAAATACTCTACCGATGGCGGTACGACATGGACTTCGTTCTGGTCTCGCTATGCGCAAAGTACTCCGTCTTTGCCGGCTGGTACGGGTTCAGGTACGACCAACCCCGCAACATCAAATTACGGTCTGGGAGCGGTTTCAGTACCGGCGGGTGCGTTGGGTCAGTCCAGCGTCGAATTCGCATGGATGGGACATAATGCTTATGGCCCAAACCTCTATGTAACCAATATCAGCATCTTCTCCGTTACCGGTCCGGTCATTGCTGCAACCCCAGTTACTTTGAATTTCACCAACGTAATCGCGGGTCTTCCAGCGAGCAATACCACATACATCCACAACACCGGTGCGACGAATTTGCATATCACGAATATTACTGCAACCACTGCTTCGCCGAATATCACCTCTGCAACGGTAGCGCCGGGCGATTCCGTTGCAGTAATTTTGACGTGGACGCCGGCATCGGTAACAACGTTAGCGGATAACGCGGTGATCACTTCCGACGCGACCAACAATGCTTCACTTCAAATTCCGTTAAACGGTAATTCAGTGAATCCTTTGGTAGCGGCACCTACCACGGCAACGTTTGGAACCATTGCTGTCGGTGCAAATAGCATGGTACCAATTGGTATTACCAACAATAGTACTGTTTCGGTTGATGTAACCAGTCTTAACTTGGCAACCGATATTACCGCCAATTGGGTGTCGTTCCCGCATACCATTGCACCGGGAGCGACCGACCAATTGCAACTAACTTGGACGCCTTCAGCTCCGGGTGCCTTGGCAGGTAATGAATTGGTTAACGACGCCTTTGGTGCTGTTTCTATCGCAAATTCCGGTACGGCATTGGAAGCTTCGTTGAATAATACCAGTTTCTCACCTCCGGCGGATGTTGCAGGTGCAACATTCAACTTCGGAGTTGATTTCGTTTCGCAGACTGCTGGTGTCGTCGTCGATAACATCGTGGTATATGTTGGCGCTGCCTCATATCCGCTTTCGTATGTAAGCGGAACATTGCCCGGTACGGTACATTACTCTGGAAGTACCGCTCTGAGCACAGTCGGTCAGACTCAAATTTACTATTTGGCAACATTCCACGATGGTGTTAATTCCGGCTTGACCGCTCAAACACCATATCCAAGTGGAACGATGGCTGGACCGGACGTACTGCCTGCGCAAGTTGGTGGTCCCGATGGTTTCGGATACCGCTTCAAGACCAGTGCTGCGCCCGGTGGTCCGGTTTACAACTGGGTGGATATTTCCGGTACCGGTGCGTTACTCAATTCGTTCAGTTCGCTCGATGATGGTGTCGCAACTCTTAGTTTGGGTACATTTGTGTTCCCGTTCTATGGAACGAACTATTCTTCCGTGACTATCGGCACGAATGGCAACATTCAGTTCCCAAGTGGTAGTACACAAACCACATACATTAATTCAACCTTACCAACTGCCACGTTTGCCGGTCCGGCAATCTGCCCGCTTTGGGACGACTTTGTACTATACTCTGGTGTAAAATATCAGGATATGGGTGATGGTCGTTTCGTATTGGATTGGTTGGGATACCATTACAGTGTCAATACCGACACGATGCACATCGAATGTATTCTTTATGCCAATGGCAACATTCTCGTGCAGTGCCAAACAATACACACTCCGGGGACGACAAGTGGAACAGTCGGTATTCAGGGTGCGACCAGCGGTACCAACTTCTTGGAGTATGGTGATGCAACAGTAGTTCCGGTTCCCGGTTCGGCGATTCTGTTCTACCTCGGTAACCCGGATATCGCCCTTAGCGGTAATACTGTGAATTACGGCTACAATCTTGTCGGCAACCCCGATTTGATTAATGTCTGGGTTTATAGCACTGGTGCGCTTCCATTAGGTGTGTCGAGCGTTACAAGTGCAACTGCTACCGTAGTACCGAGTTGGTCAAGCAACTCTATTAATCCGGGTGACTCATTATTGTTGGGTCTTACATGGACACCGACTACGTCGGGTGCGTTGGCAAGTTATGCCGTAATTGCATCCAATGCCTTGACCTCACCGAGCGATACGATTTGGTTAAATGGTAACGGTTACACACCTCCGGGCGTACCGGCGATTACCGTGACCTATGATAAAGTCAACAGTAACGCGAACGTCGCTTGGTCGTTGCCGACGGGTACAGTTGACGGATACAAAGTCTATCGTGAAACTACTTCCGGTTTATTCAATCCGACTGGCCCGCGTTTGGTCGCAACCATTAACGGTTCAGCGAACACGAGCTATCTCGATGCCAACGTAACCGGTCACGAGTACTATCGCGTTACCGCATTCAATGCCGCGTCATCTTCATCTTCGAGTCTTAGCTATCGTCCCGGTTCGAGCGCACGCAATGCGCATTCGGGTGCCGCGTTAGCTCAACTGAGTGTGAAGGGGATGCCGACAAATACTTCGGTTAGTGCCCAACTGAATCCTAATTTAGCTTGGAGATCGACGGGGAGAACCGAACTGAACGCCGTCTCTAAGAAGACAATCGTGGTTTCGGGTCGTACGAACCAGTAACTAATCATTAGCATGTCAAAAATCCCTCCGGACAAAACCTGAGGGATTTTTGTTGTTGATTTATTGGCGGAAAACGATGTCTATAGGAAACAGTATATCTCTATCAAATTCCTACGATTCAACTAAAATTAGCTCAAAATATTTATAGTTTACGTAAATTAACATCAATTTTACACAACTCTCGAATTTTCTTGGAAGTTGTACCGTACAATTGTACTTTTAACCCACCATCCTGGCGAGCTGGATACTAAGACCGGGAAGCAAAAAGTTCATACACTAACAGAATAATCCGTCAATACTACCAACTCAGTTCAAAAGATAACGCAATGAGCGCGTCAATCTATTGTTAGCGTAATGAATCTGTATTGTCCGTAAGTATGAAAAGGATTTATCATGCAACACTTGCAATCGCTTCGACTTTTTATCTTATCGTTTCTAATCTGCGTTCTATTCGGAAGTGCTTTCGCTGCACGCCCGTGGACTCCCAATGATGATATCTCGAACGGGATTCCTGTTAATGGTGCTGTTCAAATTCACAGTGAGACACTTGGGTTGGGACACCTTCGCATCCACATCAGCGAGCCCAAAGTGCAAATGGAGCAAGTTGAGCTGAACAAACAGATTTGGACACTTGTAACTATCGACGGTGAGACCCGGTTATGGCAGAATGGTAAACCGGCGTTACCCCTGATTTCCCGCTTTATTCGCTTTCCCAATAAAGGTAATGTCGATCTGATCGTGACTCCCGGCGAATTTGATGAGTATCATGACATCGATGTCCTTCCACAACAACCAACTGATTTGAAAATTAACGGTAAAAAGCTTGATCCAGCCGATTATACTTATGAAAGCGAGATTTACTCCCAAAATAAATGGTACCCCTCCGACATCGCTGGTTTCACCACTCCGCAAGTTTTACGTGATGCCCGTGTTGCACTCCTTGGCGTTCAACCAGTTCAGTACAATCCCGTCACCCGCACCTTACGTGTCTATAAAACTATCGATATTGAAACTGTACCGAATGGTGATATCGGTGAAAACGAACTACTGGATACCCGTTCCCATGCAGTACCAAGCTTTGCCGGAATTTATAGCCAAATCATTGGTGCAGACGATTTGGAACTCGATGCACAAAACGCGGCTCCCGGTCAAATTTTAATCATCTGCCGTTCCGGAGTTTCAACAATTGCCCAGCAGTTAGCCGATTGGAAAACCCAATCTGGTCACCCGACAACTGTGATTACAACCGCTTTAACATCAGCACAGTCAATTCATGATAATCTTATTATGCCCGTTTACAATTCAGGAACACCACCACTCGAAACCGTTTTACTCGTCGGGGACGGGGGTACTACTACGGCAAACTATGAAATGCCAGCTTTTACTTGGTCATGGACCGGTCCGTATGCAGAAACAATTTACTCAGATCACTACTACGGTTGTATCAACACCAGTACCAATTTTAATTCGGGGATCCTCGCCAGTTGGTGGTCAGGAAGATTTAGCGCTACAACCGACCAACAATTCCAAACAATGGTTAATCGAACGCTGAATTACGAGCGCACTCCTTATTTTGGCCCTACCGGTTCAGATACCGCTTGGTATAACTATGCGTGGGGCTATGCCGGTACCGGAAACAATATCTATACCAATCCTGCGTGTATCCGATACTGTTTGCAATGTATTCGCGACCGGGGTGTGACTAATTTATTGTATGATGAACACAGCGGTAGTGTTGACCAAAACTTAATCACTTCCCGGCTATCCGGTGGTGCATTGTTCTGGCCGCACCGTGCCTCGTGGGTGAACGAAATTACCAATGCGAATGTGGATGGTGTTACTAACAGCAACAAACCGTGGGTCGGGTGTAACGTTTCGTGTTATACCGGTGAATGGTATGGTTCAGCATCGACTGGTATTCAGGAAGAAGTTACCCGACTCGGTATACCGACTGCACCAAAAGGAGCGCTTTCCAGCGTATCTACTCAAACTGACGGAACCAATCCCGCACACAATAATGTGACTGCGGCAGGAACCTTTTACGCTCTTACATTGAATGCTCGCCAACCCGGTCCAATGTATTTTCAGGCGAAATACCAGTTGTATCGCAATTTCGGGTATGGAGAATCTGCTTCTCCCACTCCGGTAGAAATGTTTATCCTCGCTAACAATCCACATGGTGATTTATCGGTGAATTTCTGGACTGGAGTTCCTCACGCATTAACCGTGAACGTTCCTTCCACGCTTGGTATTGGTCAAAACCGGATGGCGTTACAAGTACTCCGCGCTTCTGTTCCCGTAGTTGGTGCATTAGTTACGGCATGGAAGAAAAATGCCGGTGGTACCAACGAAACCTATACTCGCGGTATAACAGATAGTAATGGTAATGTAGTATTGACCCTTTCTAATTCATCTGCCGGGAACATGCTTCTAACTGTAGTCGGGAACCAAGTTGGCCAAAATTATATTCCCGTCCTTGATACGGTTGTGATAGCTCAGACCGCCACCGACCTCGCATACAATTCTCAATCCATCCTTGATGACAATACCGGTGGTCGCACCGGTAACAGCAATGGTACTGCCAATCCGGGTGAAACCCTCGACTTGTCGGTGTCGCTAATAAACCGAGGCACTTCTACCGCTTCAGGTATTACCGGAACGCTTGTCAGTACTGACTCTCGAGTAGTAATTACGAATTCGAATCAAAACTGGAATAATATCGCTGCCGCTGGGACAGTGCAATCAAACTCACCTTTCCGTGTGCAACTATTAGGCGGTTTTATCGATAACGAGTTGGTGCCTTTGCGCCTCGACTTAACGACTGCTCAGGGTTCCCGCTCGATAACTGTCCCATTAACTGTTCGAACTACCAAACTGAATTACGTCTCTTACAATACCTCTACAACTTGGAATCCCGGAGGTTCGGTCGGCTTGTATATAACGGTCCAAAACAATGGTGGATTAGGAATCGTGACTCCAACCACCGCTACACTAACATCACTGACCAGTGGCGTCTCGGTCACATCTACGCAGGCGCAATTTAACACGCTTCCGGTCGGTTCAAATGTTACGAATTCGACTTCACAATGGACTGTTAGTTCGTCCGCTTTGGTTGTACCCGGTACGCAAGCTTCTTTCCGTGCTGTCTTCGTGAATGGTTCTGTTTCCGACACCGTCATCTTCACCGCTGCGTGTGGAACTGTGACTTCAACCTGTCCGACTGGTCCCGACCCCTATGGTTATTACGCTTACGACAACACGGATGTCTCGTATGCAAATGTCCCGACATATAGTT
>CAZPUW010000077.1:0-9758 GCA_964589795.1 uncultured bacterium | reverse complement strand
TAAAAACAAACATAAGCAAGTTGCCGCCAATGTTACGGCAAGGATGGTCGAATTTGTCATTCGCACTTTTCGATGTAGCTTTTATCGATTCGGTAAATGGATGGATTGTTGGAGGCAGCGTTACAAATCGACTCTCGGTGATATTTCATACTACGAATGGTGGTGGAAAGTGGACTTATCAAAACAATGCGACGAATGATGTTTTAAAGCGCGTTATTTTTCTCGACTCGAAAAATGGTTGGGTACTGGCTGATAGTGGTAGAATACTCCACACCACTAATTCTGGCGAATCCTGGCATATTCAAACCGTCGGAATGCCTGTGTTTTTATCTGGACTGTATTTTGTTGATTTGAAAGAGGGTTGGGTTGTAGGTTTTTCCACTAAGTCTAAACCGGTGCAAAATGAGCGGAACGAGTCAACAGGAATAATATTGCACACAACGGATGGTGGTGAAAATTGGAGTGATCAAACCGGTAATATAAGGGGCCGGCTTTCTGATGTGTACTTCAACAACTACGACGGTTGGATTGTAGGAGACGGTGGTACAATACTTCACTACAGTTCAAAGCACGAATAAATAAAGCTAATCGCTTTTAAGAGTGAAATAATTATTAAATCAGATTTACTGATTATGTAATATTCCGAATCGGATTGAAGGTATTTTCTGCAAATTCGCTGGCACATAATTGGGTTTAGCATAACTCGCTTCCGCAAGGAAACCAGCTAAACTGCGTTAAATTTGCTAACAACAAAATTGCTTGAGCGTTGGGTGAAAATGGTCTAATATATCGTTACTACCCAAAACAGACCCAATGTAATTATTACTAACTTCAACACTATTCGTTGGGCAGTAAGCGTGAGATATTTCAAGTACCACCTGTCTCCAACACGAAACAAATTCGACAACAGGGACTTCAATGCAGAATTTTATTAAACAATCGGTTGTCTGTTTTGGTGTGGCGATACTAATTTCTTTAACCGGTTTCGTCAAGTCGGCCAACGCTCAATCGAGTGGTCATCACAGTTTCATACCCTCCGGTAAATCGCTTTTTGCAGTCAAATTTGCCGATTCACTCTATGGTTGGATTGTCGGAGAAAAAGGGTTAATACTTCAAACCACCGATGGAGGCACTACTTGGAAAAAACAGAACAGCCGCGTAGATGGTCAAGTCCGCAAACTGCATGTGGTTAATCGGCATGATGTTTGGGCGGTTGGTGATTTTATAATACTCCATACTACAGATGGTGGAAATTCGTGGTATAACCCAAACACTACACGATCGAATCAATATGATGGTGTTTTTTTCACCGATTCGAAAACCGGCTGGCTTCTTCCTTGTTCGGTTAACAAACTCTACATGACAACAAATGCCGGTTTTCAATGGAATGAGATTAATGTAGCGCCTGCCGTTCGTTTACTAACCGACTTAGTATACATAAACACGCGTACCGGTTGGGTCACCGACGACTCGGGACTTGTCTATGCGACGAAAAATGGAGGAATAACTTGGCAAAATCAGAATATAGGCGATGGGCGGGGAATTTATCATGTCAGTTTTCTAAATTCTTCTAACGGATATGTCTATGGATTTGGAATATACCATACAACGAATGGTGGCACCACATGGAATAAACAGGGGTATCACGAGCGAATTCAAGAGTGTTGGGACTTCACAGCGAATAATGAACGGTTTCGCAGCAAAACACTCATCGAAATCCGGCGAATTTCATTTCCCGAAGAAAACTGCGGGTGGGCACTTGCGTCTGATGGAGGAATATTCCATACGACCAATGGCGGCGATACGTGGTTGGAACAATACATGGTCGATTCAACGATTACCCAATACATTAATGATATGACATTTGTTACCCGTACTTCAGGGTGGATTGTCGCAGAAAATGGCATAATACTCCACACTTCTGATGGTGGAACGACGTGGGAGCGTAAACTCAGTGAGGATAATATCGACTTACAATCCCACCATCGGATTAACATTATCGGCGACGAAAGTAATAGCTACAACGATTCAATAAGGTCAATCAGCGAAATAACCGGTGATGCCGAAGGTTGGTACAGACTGCCCTCATTCGGACTTGATAGCAACGCTTTTGATATAAAATTCACCGACGCCAATAACGGCTGGGCTATCTGCAACAAACACGATCAATTTGATACTCCCTATTATTCTACAGGTTCCATTTTTCACACTACCGACGGTGGTATAAGTTGGAATCCGCAATTGACTAATGTCGAACATGGTGCTTCATTTTTGTCATTTGTGGATTCAACTCACGGTTGGATGCTTAGCGGTGTGGGATTATACCGCACCACCGACGGTGGATTGCACTGGTCGCTGTATAAAATGGATGAAGAAAGTGGAAATCAATCACGACCAGATATTAATGCATTCTCATTTATTAATGCGACCACCGGTTGGATGATTGGTGAATACAATAGACAATATTGGGGGGAAAACGAGCGGGTAGAATATTTAGGTACTATCCTTTCAACACATGATGGTGGAATAATGTGGCGGAAGCTCGATTATAGTGGCAAGTCGATACTAAAAAGTGTTTCGTTCGTAGACACGAAAAATGGATGGGTGGTCGGTGATAACGGAACAATCGTTCATACCTCAAATGGCGGTGTAACTTGGCAGGATCAAAACAGCGGTACAAAGGTACAACTCTATCGTGTCTTTTTTACGGATACTCAGAATGGTTGGGTGGTAGGAAAAAACGAAGGTTCGTTTGACGAGAATATTGTATTCCATACAACCAATGGGGGCGAAAACTGGCAACAAAAAGCTGCTGGATATGAGAACTATATCAGTGATATCGCATTTACTGATAAGATGCATGGTTGGACGGTTGGCTCGTTCAATCTTCACACAACCGATGGCGGACTTACTTGGAAAAGATTGAATGGGAATGCAAGAAGCGTGTCGATGATTGATGCTAATAACGGTTGGGCATTGGGCTTTGACGGACAAATATTTCGATTCGTGAAAAAACAAAATTCCACGAATGACCCACCAGTAAAGAAGAAGTGATCTGTAAATGGATGCGCGAATTCCAGATGGCATTTCTCATTCGTTCATAATTACAAGGGATCAAAGAAACCTGCCCCTAACAAACACAACAAGAAAGACGGAACGATGCACATACGAGTACCCTCATTTGTTCGCATATTGCGATTTCTTCTTTTATTATTTCCAATCGTAACAATGGCACAAGATTGGAAGTGGCAGAACCCACTACCGCAAGGGAACCGACTGAACTGCATAAAATTCGCAAACAGTAAAGTTGGCTGGGCAGTAGGTTCATGGGGAACCATTCTTTACACATCTGACGAAGGTAAGAATTGGAAAATTCAATTGAGTAGCGTGAAAGAGAGTGTAAAATGGTTGACTTGTACTGATGAATTGAATTGCTGGGCAGTGACAGCCAAAGGAACAATTCTGCGCACAACAGATGGTGGCCAAACTTGGAGTACTCTCTTTCAAGATTCAACCTTTACCTTTAAATGTGTCACTTTTTCTGATAATAAATCGGGGTGGGTGGGTGGTTCGGAAGCCGATTACCTTAAGGACATAAACGACGAAATGATAAGCATGATGGATCAACGCGGAATTATTCTAAAGACAAAGGATGGAGGAAACACATGGAAACCTCAATTTAAAGATTCATTACATTCATTTAATTCGATTGGATTTTATAATTCAACTACTGGATGGGTAACTGGTTGTAGATGTATTTATAAAACAACGAACAAAGGTGAGAGTTGGGTGTCGCAAATCGGAGATTCCGCTGCCGATTATGCGAATGTTTGTGTGATTGATTCGAACGACTGTTGGGTTTCTGCTATGGGTAGAGTATTAACAACACAACCACATATTGACTCAATAAATGGTAGTGGATTCCTGCATACTTCGAACGGTGGTAGTACATGGAAGTTCGTTCTTGTGCCAAATATAGATAGGATAAATAGCTCCGCGTTTACAGACAGAAACAACGGATGGGTGGCAGGTAGATTGGATCAAACAATAAAAATCGTTCATACCACAAATAGGGGTAGTACTTGGAGTTTTCAGAAATGTGAACTGGGATTGGTGAACATTGATAATTGGCGCAGACAAGTACCAACGAATACCGATGTTTATTTTCTCGATGCGAACAATGGGTGGATGGTGGACAATCGAGGTAGTATACACCACACGACAAACGGCGGGACGAAATGGGTGAACCAGCGTGAAGGAGCGACATGTACTCTTAATGACATATGTTTCATAGACAAAAAGCATGGTTGGGCAGTCGGTGGTGATCGCGATGAATTCCAACGTATTGGAAAAATTCTTCAAACAGTTGACGGTGGTGAATCGTGGAGTGCTTTGGATTTCCCAATAGAACACATATTGAATCGCATCTATTTCTATGGCACAGAAAATGGTTGGGCTGTCGGTGAGGGTGTCGTTTGTCGAACTACCGATGGTGGAAATACATGGACACAACAGACTGGTGATGCTAACTTGACGGACATATCGTTTATCGATGCAAAAAACGGATGGGTAAGCAGTGGTAATGCGATATTACGCACCACGAACGGTGGACGAACTTGGTATAAGCAAGCGATGGATATAACGAATAGAAAATATGCTGCCATTGAATTTACAGATGTGAACACCGGTTGGGTCGTAGCTGATAGCGGTATAATCCTCTGTACGACAAACGGAGGAATGACTTGGAATCGGCAAATCAGCGGAACATCTCTTCAACTCTGTAATATAAAATTTATTGATCAGAATATTGGTTGGATAACCGGAGGAGTATCCGGTTATGATATGAAGAAAGATGTAACAACGGTGATTGCCGTTGTGTTACACACGACTGATGGTGGTAAGAGCTGGGCTATTATCGCGAATAATGCAGCATCGATATTTACAGCAGTTACATTTATCGATACGAGTGAGGGGTGGGCGTAACCGGGAACCTTGTTTCACACACAACCGATGGCGGTAGTAAATGGAATACTGATTACGTCAATACCAATGACTTGAAAAGAATCGCCTTTCTTGACAAAACTACCGGTTGGTTGGTTGGTGCAAACGGTACTATCCTACGTTACAACCCGAAGTCCGATAAGTAAACAACAATAGGCTTTCTAATTCGGATTCAATCATGAAGACTAAATTGTCACTAAACGTGCTTGCTTGTATATATACAATTGCTATTTTCAATCAGATTTCGTTCGCTCAAAATTGGAAATGGCAAAATCCCCTACCGCAGGGAAACTCGCTAAGCGCAATCGCGTTTGTCGATACGAAAACCGGATGGGCGGTAGGAGCACTTGGAACCATTCTTCATACTGTGGATGGAGGAGTAACGTGGACAATCCAAAATAGCGGAACGAAAGTCAATTTGGCTCGTGTCATATTCAACAATAAAAGTACTGGTTGGAGCTTTGGCGGTTCAACGCTGCTTCATACTACCGATGGCGGCAAAAACTGGCAGAGCATCTCCCCATTGGAACCGAACGCAAACTATACGGCACTATGCTTTCCCGATGTGAAACACGGGTGGTTATTGAGCCGTCAGGAATTTTTATTCCGTACAAACAATGGTGGGACAACTTGGGAACTGCTGAAAAGCGCTTCATTCAAACCGGTTTACAATTTGACGTTTGTCGACTCGATTCATGGTTGGGGCGGAGGTTATAAAGGATTGATTATTTGTACAACGGATGGTGGTGAAACTTGGACTAATCAAGGGAGTGATATTCCCTATAATCTTCTTAACGTCCTGTTCGCCGACGCCAAAACCGGTTGGGTATCAGGGTATACGGAAGGAACGGGTGCTATCATTTTGAAAACAACCGATGGTGGTGAAATGTGGAGCAGTCAGGGAACAAGTGCCTGGCAGGGCGTTTCAAGATGGTGTTTTTTGAATGCAGACACTGGTTGGGCAATCAATACTTTTGCTTATCGCGGATATCAAATCTCCCGAACGACGAATAGTGGAATAACATGGAAAGAAATAACCCCCATTTTACCCGGGGACCTGAGCAACTTAACATTTGTCGATTCGAAAAACAGCTGGGGATTGAATGGGAATAGTATTTTACATTCAAGTGATGGCGGCGTGACTTGGATTCCGCAGACTAAAGGTTTTCGAAACAATCTATCGAGCGTTTGTTTCATCGATTCTCGAAACGGCTGGATTGTCGGGGATTCAGGGGCATTTTTTCGTACCAGCAATGCCGGAGCGACATGGGATCGACAAAAAATATCTGTGAATAAACACTGGTCGAGTGTAGCATTTCTTGATACGTCTACCGGTTGGGTGGTTGGTGGCAGGTATGAAGGAAGAGGAAATAATATTTTGTTCACGAGTGATGGTGGTAATTCTTGGACGGTTCAGCAGAGCGGTGAAGCTGGAAATTTGTCAAAAGTAAATTTTCTGGACAAGAGAAATGGCTGGGTAGTCGGAGGTGAAGGTTACATTTTGCATACTACCGACGGCGGTAAACTTTGGCGTAAACAAGCCAACCCCTCAAGAAGTTACCTTAACGACATTTGCGCCCTTGATACAAATAATGCGTGGGTAGTTGGAGGTGATGATGGTACTTGCACACTTATTCACACAACAGATGGCGGAACAACCTGGCTTAACGCCAATACCAATACTAAATTCA
This sequence comes from uncultured bacterium, assembly GCA_964589795.1. Classification (GTDB taxonomy): domain Bacteria; phylum Electryoneota; class JAOADG01; order JAOADG01; family JAOADG01. The sequence continues at coordinate 3,066 of CAZPUW010000077.1, read as the reverse complement.
CAAACTCAATTGAATGTATTTATTTCTGCGACTCCAAAAACGGGTACCTCATTCGTCATCGTACCGAAATATACCGGACGACAGATGGAGGTACTACGTGGGAATCAGAAGGCGCCCAATTCGAAATCGAAGAAAGCTATGGTAGAGCAGCATTGACGCAAATATTTTTCAGTAACCCGAGTGACGGTTGGGTAGTAGGTCACAAGGAGGGCGTAGGCATTATTTTGCATACCACCAATGGTGGAAAAACCTGGGAGACGCAGGAAAGTGGAACTTCCAACGCACTAACTCATATTGCATTTGCAAGCCCAAACTCGGGTTGGATTGTCGGTCAAAATGGTACGATTCTTCATTATGAACACAAGTAAATCGACAAAGGCGAATTTATTCTCTGATTACCGCGATCTTCTTTATCGCAACATCGTTTTTTAAGTGAAATGTGGCATAATATACCCCACTCGACAGTTCAGAATTATCAACGATACAGGCATGTTTTCCCACCGCGACAACGCCAAGGTCGCGGTGTATTGCCGTCCTGCCGGCGATGTCAAATAGATCGAACAATAGTTGCTGTGAAGATAATGATGTATAAAAAATAGTTGTCAATGGTTTGGCTGCATCATATTTAATTTCGTTAATCGTTAGTAATTCACTTTTCGTTGAATCAGAGCGATTTTCCCTTTGATATACGTTGCATGCTGAATCATATTTCATCAACTTTAATTTGCCGGTTCCTGAACACAAGATTAGAAAACAATGATCATCCATCTGACGAATTCCCGTAGCAACGGAACTATCCAAAGGAGAGCCCAACTGCTCCCACTTCATATTTCCTGCTGTATCGGTTTTTCCGAAGTACATTCGTTTTTGTCCGATTAAGGAATATGTTGTACCAACATACGCATATCCATCGGCAATCTCAGTTACATCGTTTATCTGGGTAAGCTCACCCATGCCGTACATACGGGACCAACAAATCGAGTCTACGTCTTCCCTTGCCTTAACCATGTAGCCCCGAAACGCTTTACCGGTGCGAATCGAATCGTAAGCAAACCCGAAAACGATATACGACAAATCGTTGCAGGCGAGCACGCCGGTTCGAACCTCAAGTTTCGATGCCTTTTCAGTCATAAACGATTCGCTTCGATAAGAGTGCGAGAATTTTACTCTGCCCTTATCATCGACAACCGTCGCACCTAACGCGGAACTGTAATGGAATCCCATCATTCCGCGCTGTGAACTTAAGCTCCCAATAACATAATTTCCGCTCGATAAGCGGTCAATCCGCATCCCTTCATTGCCGCGTTGGGTTTTAAATGACAGCAAATCGCCATCACCGGATAATTTCATTAAAAACGAAGTCATGCCATTAGCATCGTATACAATCTGCAATACCGTACCCCCGGTGGCGACGATTGTGCCATCACGATTACCGAACAAGTCGTTCGCGTAGGTTTGATAAGCGCTACCATAATATCTTGACCAAACCGAATCTCCGTTACTTTTAGTTTTTACAAACCACGCCTTCCCGTTATTATCACCGCATGCGACAAATCCACCGTTAGGTAAAGCAACGACCGAATTGAAGGTACCGTTGTTCGTTTCCGGTAAATAGAATTGAGTCCAGAGTGTATCGCCATTTTTATCCAAACGCGCCAACCAACCCTCTTTTGCTTTATTGAAATCGGAGCTCAGATAACCGCAAACGATAAAGCCGCCATCCGCCAATTTGCGGATGCAGGTTGGTGTGGCATTGCCACCCAAATCGATGATTTTAGACCAGATTTGTGCAGAAGAATTCGTTACTGCAATTAAAAAGAATAGACCAAGCAACAGGGGCATTCTGCGGTTGAATAATCGGTAGTTCATATTGGCTCCAGTAGGAATAACTATCTAAAGGTAGGTCTTCGAAACTCAATCGTCAAATCTTGGTTCAGACGAATAATTTCGCTACTGTTTGAAGAAACAGTCGGAAATCGAACGGAAGACAGAAGCACTTTCGATTGAAATCGAATTTTACGAAGATACAGTAAAACGATTCATCGAGGAATTTGAAGCTAAGATCACAAGCGCACCAGAAGACATTAAGAAATCGTGGCTGAAAAAGTGTATTTCAGAAGTTATCGTGGATCGGGAAGCAGAAGAGTTCCGCTTCAACATACGAAAAGTTCCGGCAGTTACACCGGAACTTGAACGTAGTTTTACTTCGCACAAACCACTTACAATGTCTCTTGCAAATATAGTTAGTGCAGCGAGTAGCGGGGGCCCGCTATGATTAGAAACTTGAAACATCGACATCCGGTTGGGGGATCAAGTGACCTGTCCCCACTCATTGCACAAGGACGAAGTAAACTGAACCCTACGTAAAACTCTATTTCAATCAAATTTCAGTCGGTTCCGATTGCGGCATACGTCCCGAACCGTGTAACCCGTGCCAAGTCCCTCATCCGCTTCGTAAAGGATTGCCATATTTGTTCCGGAGACCATTTTACCTTGTTCATAACCTGCTCCTTTCCCTAAAAATCTACCATCTCTGACATACAAAGTGATTAGGTTTGCGGGGAGCAGGTCACTACCTCTCAACAACAACTACATAGAAGCGTTGCGTATAAACGCCAATTGAGGTCAGGTCCGTGAAAGTTGTACTTTGTGTTGAGCCAATCAAGTTCGCCGATGAAGGTACGAAACCGGGACTATTGCCTGCATGGACTCGGTACAATGTAGCATTTTGGATTGGACTCCAATTCAGGGTTAGCGCTAACCCGTTCGGATCGAGGATTATCGTCAAATCATTTACCGGATCAGGTGGTGTATTGTATTCAATCTGGTCACTTAATACTTCAGATGAACCGGACGAGTTGCGAACTTTTAGATAGACGGTCTTTACCCCATATCCGTCACTTAGCTGCAAACTGGGTGAAGAAGAGTAAGGTAGCCAAACTCCACCCGAAAAATCTTCATTCTCGCTGGCCATGAAGTCGGTAGGACCATATGATGCTGTGTTGTTAAGCGTGACAATTGAATTTGCAGTACTCTCTGCCCCATTGTTGATCATAAAAGAACACA
>CAZPUW010000076.1:1930-9929 GCA_964589795.1 uncultured bacterium | reverse complement strand
TGGTATAAATCCAAGTTTTACTCATCGTCGGAGTGCAAAAAGTCGTGCATTTCAGAGACGTACTTTTTGTACGTTTTATGAGATATTTTTAAATCCGCAATAATTTGCTTTTGTGGCACATTAGCCAAATGCAACATGAAAAGTTTAGAAAACTTCTCTTCGGAGAAAAGAGGTATGCGTTTGTGAAACAAAACGAAAATATTACCAAATTGTAAATAACACATTAATGGTCATATTAGTTAATTCGAATTTTACTTGATTAGTTGAGTAAACTGTAAATACCTTACAATTAGTGCATTTAATCAAATCGAATTGTTTCGTCGTCACGACGACAAAAGGAGGATGTATGAGGAAGAAATTTTCGACATCCATTTTAACGCTTATTGCAATATTACTGCTATCAACTTCTGCGTTTTCTGCTAAAGATGATTCCAGTCTCGTCTCCATGGATGTCAAATTTAGTTCACCCTTAAAATATGCAAAACCGTTTACAATAACCGCTGTTGGTAAAATTGCATGTCGCGCCAACACGACACTCCATATATTTGATAATCAGGATGGATTACATCTTATTCGCGGGAAAAGTAAAGTGAATGGTGTGTATGACAACTTTCATACTACCGTTTGCTCGACTAATGTCGAAATAGTCATCGATAAACCCGGGCACTATGATTTGGGTTTCGTAATGGACTGTAAAGATTTGGAAGATACTTCGTTGACCAAATATATCGGACAAGCCATGAGAAGAGAAGATTTCTATGTGAGAGATGATTCCCTTGTGCGTACATACGATTTTTATACAATCAATCGAATTATTCAAGATTCGATTGATGCCACTCAAAATGAACATGATCGGAAAATCTATAACCGTGATTCCCTTTTTTGGGCTATGCGTAAAGCCCGAAACCTACCCCCTTTTACTACGAGCGCAGACCTTGATGAGATTATCTACCAATGTGGTTTGCTCTCTTGCAACATTGACGATGCAATCAAAGGAAACAAGTTATTCGAAAGAAATACATCATATTTCAAACAAGATCGTTTGTTGTATGCAATGCCTTCAATAGATAGCATCGAGAATTTGCTACGAAAAGATTATCAGGTTAACATTCCCGCTAACGCTTTAGCGGCAAGTGTTGAAATCATGAAAAAGCAAATTATCGAACTTTACTATTTTGACCAATTTATTATGCACTCAGATAGACCGGGTTTGTTAGCGCGTCGTAAAGAACTTTTACGGGAACAAAACGAAGTAAGAAAACTTCGAACACCTTTTCAAGTGAAAGATTACTTTCACGATAAACTACAACGTGAGGAAGAAAAATGAGCCATTTACTACTGCGTCACTATATGATTTCAATGGTTTTGGTCATTTCCGTTTTTTTTATCGGAAAACGTACTACCTACGCACAAGTATCTCCGATAAATCTTCATGTAATAAACGCACCTGATTCTACTCAACCAAATACCTTTAATTGTGATGATGATATTCAGATAAGGTGGACAGATTCTCCGGTTTGGCCAAACCCTTGGTGTGAGGAATGTGAATATATGTATTACACAAAATATATATGCTCTTTTAGCGGTATTTCTAATAATGAACAAGTATCTGGTATTTCAGATAGCATTCAACCAGCTCCTAACTGGGTAACTTATATTTTACCTGGTGATTCAGCTGTAAAAGACGATTTTTTTAATCCAAGTAGTAGTATAATATTTGGTTATAACTTACCCTACGATTTTACTGGAACAATTACAATCACTATATACAATTTTGCAAATGTAGATGATAATAATAGTTGGCATCGGACAAATAGCATCACCTTGAATTTAAATCCTTGGCGTCGTCCACCGATTAGAAATAGAGCCGATTCATTGTATATTACTGGAACTATGCATTATAATTGTTTTATAAACAATCTATCAGATTCTCCACTTTTAGATCCAGCTCCATTATTAAAAAATGCACCAATCGAACTTTACGAAATATTTAATTATAAAACTAATGATCTAAATGGTATTTTGTTAGGCATTTCCGTAACCGATTCGAACGGAAATTTTACTTTTCCCAAAGTCGAAACGTCGTCAATAGTAAATTTATTTATAAGAGCATATGCCAAGGTTTTACAGGATACTTCTGTTGTATGTCAAGCTTTACACAATGACACTATTTATCATGTTGATACAGAATTAATTCAAATTTATGATAATCAGGTTTCTAACGATACTGCATTTATGGGTAACCAAATGCTTCCACCTCCAGTGCATGGCGAATCTATGGATGATGTTGGATCTGACGATAAAAATGCGATTAAAGCAGTTCAGGAAATTGGTATTATCGGGCTGAATTGGGCAAAGGATACGATAAATTTTGACTGTCATTCATTCGATATTGACGGTAATATTAATGATAAAAAAATTCATATTGAAATCAATCATAACTCTAATTACATAACTAATTTTAACGTTCCTTACTTGTCTACACCAACAATAACATTTAATACGGACGATATCAAAAACAAAGATATTGTTCTACATGAATTTGGCCATTATTTAGCATATAAAATGGGAATTGATAAAACAAGTAGCGAATTGTCTTTACAAAATATTTTTGGAAGAGAATCGCACAATTTAAATCAAAATTTTGATAATATAGAACAAGCTTGGTCGGAAGGATGGGCAGATTTCTTTGCCACTGCAGTCTTGCGAACAGAAAATAGGGAAAATGCAGAACCATATGGTTCTTCTTTTTATCGCCAGCAACTTCAAATTAGTGAATATCTCGACTATCAATATGATTTAGAAAGTGGTCAAGAATCAAGCCCGGGTACTAATGGCTATAATGTAAACGCCAATGGTGATTTAAATCAAGGCAGTACGGCATGCCTACTCTGGGATATTTACGACAAAACTGAAGATCATAATGGATCATCGACCTTAGGAACCCTCGCTGCAGATAGGATAGAGGCCTCTGATAGACTGTGGGCGAGGTTAAAGGATACGTTCTTCCCTTATCAAATCGGAGTTGGTGGTTGGACTGGCTTTCTCTCTCGTCATGTGAGAAATGCAAGCGAATTATATAAGTTGTGGTTGAAGAAAAATTTTAGTGACCGTAGATCATTATACTGGGTTTATCAAGAGCATGGCTTTACAGATGAAGACAAATATCCAAAACCAACAGATTTATATGGTTCTTTGCACTGGCGAGAGGACGATGAAACCTCTACTTTTACATGGAACCCAATTTCGTTATCTAATGGATTGAGTCTGAATAAGGTTTATAGAAAAACAAATTCAGGTTCACCTATTCTCATTTCTGGAAATGATCCGATAACTACTTCTTCTTTTACTGATAATCTCCCTTATTCTTTCGGTAATACTTATGAATATTCAGTTACATCAGCTCTTGACGAAAATGCTCAAGTCATGTCCTCGCCAATATTTGCAAGTATAAGTTTTGGTGGAAATTTGCCAACCGATAAAAGGGGGAATTATACTAAAGATTATATCTTTCAGCCAACGTCATTAGGAAATAACGATACTTTAGCCATTTTTCCCACAACTTCTTTAATCTTTGGTGAAACTGGGAAAATCACAGTAAATTCCGGTGCTGTACTTCAATTTGTTGCATGCAACGATACTATAGACACTCTTGGTGCAATGTCTCACGTTATTCTTGACTCTGGTGCCACCCTTTCCAACCCCGCCATCGAAGTCCTCCCCGGCGGTAAAGTCATCGGTAAACATGCCCACTTTGAGAATCTTCCCATTGCCATCCACAATCAAGGGGGAATCGTCGAACTCGATTCCTGCGAATTTGTGAATTGCGCCCACCCCATTATCGATACGTTGCAGACCGATACACTTACTCTTACGAATACAAAATTTATCAATGATTCGAATGGTGTTGCCGTGTACGGTACACAAATGGATACAACACGTCCGGTATCGATTCGCAATTGCTCTTTTCATAAGATTGCCAATATTGCCATTTCACTCGATGCAGTTGCGGGGAAAAGTTATATTTCGCAATGCACTATCGACACTACAAAATACGCAGTCGAAATCTCCAATTTGAAACAGAATGTCATGCTGGATAGCTGTAATATCACTGCGGATAATGGCGTTTATGCCGGAACGTCTCTCTATACAAGGGATACTCTTTTAATGCGCCATGATACTATCCAATCCGGTTATATATCATGGTTCCATACAGCAGTAACAGTAAAGGCAGATAGCTGTGTTTTTCTTTCAGATACAACCGGTACAGGTTATGGTGTTGTTTTCGATAACGAATCAATGTTAGATCATAATGGCAAAGAACGTGTTCATATCAGCAATACTAAAATTTCTGGATTTATGTATGGCGCATGGATGTTATATTCCAGCCCCGTTATCGAATCTTGCGAGATATTCAATAATACTAAAGCGGGTGTAGATTGGGATCATTCAGATACTTCCCATGTAGATTCGTCTTTCGGGCTTATAACAAAATGCGAGATATATAACAACGGTGGAACAGGTTATACGAAACCCGGTGGACTTTATTTAGCTGGTTCAAGCCCTACTATTACCTGCAACCATCTTTACTCAAATCTACCGAATGACTGCTATATCAACAACGGCGGAAGACCGAAATTTAAAGATACCGTGGATTTAAAAGTAGGAGCGAACCTCTTCGAAGGCGACAATGCCAGATTAATATACGTTAGCAGTGCACACCCTGATTTCGAAAACGGTGGGAATACTTTTGTACTCGGTCAAAGCACGCTATATGGTTATGGAACCAATTCAGGTACCATTGTATTAAGCGGAAATTATTTTGACCCACCACCGACTTCAAACAATTTTTCTTCATATAATACTTCTTGGGATACATCTAATCTTTCTTCCTCGGGTTCGGAATGTGGTGCAACACTCAGCAATAAGCGTGGAGAAGAACCGGAACGCAAAGGTGGTTTTGTCATCGATTCCCTTCTCCAACGTTTCACTCAAAAACAAACTACGCTAAAAGAGTTGCTTACTTACAAAGGCTCTGACCGTAAAGAACTCTTATTCTCGACAACTTACCAGTTGGACGCTGAGAAGGATTTTTCCAATGCGGATAATGTCCGCGAAGTGATTTTGAAGGAAAGTAATTCCTATGATTCGCTTCGTGTCCGCTATGACAAGTATCTGTCGAATTGGTTACTACGGACACCGAAAGCGAAACGTAAACCGTTCGAGTATGAGAACCTTGAAATTGCCCGTGCTATGACGGACAGTATGCTTGCATTGTCTCAAGTCATGAGTCCTACTCAACCAGAGGCACCGCTTCCAAAGAGCTTCAAGTTATATCCTGTCTACCCCAACCCATTCAATTCAACGACCAGGATTCACTTCGATGTTCCGACTTCGAGCAAAGTGAAAATCATCGTGTACGATGCACTTGGCCGTCGGGTAGCGACTCTCGCCGATAAGAATTTCCAAGCGGGTTCTTACCATATCGAATGGAATGGCAACAATGCGAGTGGAATGAAAGTATCATCCGGCGTCTATTTTATTTCAATGCGTTCGCCTTCGTTTGTCGCCACGAAGAAAGCGGTGTTATTAAAGTAAGAACATAAGTTTTTGCTTGAAAGGCCCGCCTCACAAATTGTGAGGCGGTTTTATCATGTTTCTTTTAATTTATCAGTAGGGTGGGTGGTTGGGCGGTAAAGGCATGGAGGGTTTCCGCTTTTGGTGTGAAGCACCAAGCGGAGAATTTTCCAAATTCTCCGCTCACTGAGTATATTGCTACAATTTTTTAAGCTGCTAAAAGCTCCGCTTTTGTTTTGGTGGCTCGTTTCAATATTGTTCCATTTCGTGCTTTATTAAATGGCAATACATAACTTGTTATGAGTGCGTCCTCAAACGTTCCACCGTTTGTAGTATGTACTATGGCACCATAATCTCCAACTGCCCAACCATTTAGACTGTCTAAGAAAAATACACTACGAAGTATGCTCGTTGTTCCGCTGATTTGATTACTCCAAGTCGCACCACCATTTGTTGTATGAAGGATTATTGAAGGGTAATAACCTTCTCCGCCCATTATCCAACCGTTATTCACATTTGTAAAGAATAATCCATACAACGGTCTGGTAGTATCGGAGCCAACGATACTCCAAGCTCCTCCCCCATTAGTTGTATGTATAATGACACCGAAATCTCCAACCGCCCAACCATTGTCGTTATCGATAAATTGTGTATGATACAGGGCAAGATTAGTTCCGGTCGTTTGAGAACTCCACGTATCCCCTCTATTATTAGTACGCAGCAAAGAACCATGTGTACCCGCTATCCAACCCATACTATCATTAATAAAGTCTACGGATTCTAATGCGTTACTTGTGCCACTGTTTTGAAAAGTCCAATCGGTTCCGCGATTACTTGAGTAAAGGATGGTTCCCGTATCTCCCACTACCCAGATTAAACTATCCCAGACAGACACACCATTATAAGCATTGTTTATACCAATCGAATCAACATGCCACGAAATGCCGCTGCTGTTGGTTTGCAGTAAAGCTCCATTGCGGCCGACCGCAATACCATTTACAGAATCTGGACACGCAATACAAATCAGATTGTCAGTGGGACTATGTATTTGTTTGCTCCAAAGTATTCCGCCGTCAATTGTATGAAGGATGTTATTGTCAGCAATTAGCCATCCATTGCTTTGACCATGAAAAGCGATATTTCTGATATATCCAATTGATCCACATGGTTGATTACTCCATACTACACCTCCATCAGTAGTATGAAATAATCGGCCAATGAAATACGATGATATAGGCGAATAAATAAATATTCCACCACCAGCCCAACCATTCATGGAATCCAGAAAGCAAACGGCATTTAGACCAGCCAAAGAATCAGTTTGTTGGATATTCCAAGTCTGCCCACCATCTGTTGTGTTAAAAATTCGGGTAGAGTCATACCACGTCGCTCTACCAACTGCCCATCCATGCATGTAATCAGTAAAATCCACTCCATTAAGATTGCCCTCGTAAAGAAAACAATCATTCCAACTTGTTCCACCATCTGTAGTACGAATTATGTCACTTGAGTTACCTCCGTTATAAAAACCATAACCAACTGCCCAACCAAATAGAGAATCAACGAAATCTACACTTTCTAAACCGCCGTTATAACCAACCGGTTGCATACTCCAGGTGCTTCCGCCATTCGAGGTATGTAATACTCTTTCATAGATAGCTTCTCCCGAAGTACTCCCAACCGCCCAACCTTGATTTGCATTGACAAATTTTATATCTGACAAAACATACGTAGGATTGTTGAATTGGTTAATCCACGTTACACCGCCATTTGTAGTATGGATAATTCCGCTATCTCCCACGACCCAACCGTTATTTGCATCCACGAATGACATACCATTCGGGTATTTAAATGGGTGGTGTTGCACAGCCCAATCTGCTCCACCATTTGTAGTGCGAAATAAAGTTCCAAACGTGCCCAACTCCCAGCCCAACGAGTCATTGACAAAACTTATAGAAGTAAGTGGATTTCCCTGTGGTAACGGGTTTTGCCATTGCCAATTTTGGGCAAAGAGTGTGACAGGAAGAAAGAGTGAAACGATAATGGTAAGAAGTAGTGAAGAATGCTTTTTCATGGATGTTCCCTTTCGAGCAAATCATGGAGCTACAAACAGGGTATATAGTATGAATATAATATAGCTATGCCCTCACTTAACACAAAGAAGAATTCAACCAATTGAAACGTGGTAAGTGACAGTGATTCCAATACAACTTGTAAATACAGAGAAACAAATGGGTTTCAGTTTTTCTGAAACCCATTTTTGACAAGAATGATGGAGCAATAAATCAAGTTGGATTGATTTCGATGGGGACATTGTCAACCAAATTTTGGAAGCGTTTCATCAATCTCATCTCAATACTATGCGGCATGCGGCGATGGGCGGGGGATTCTCCAGTCGTAAGCACTTCGAGTTTGGAGCGGT